>NZ_FWZT01000015.1 GCF_900177345.1 Pseudobacteriovorax antillogorgiicola | reverse complement strand
AGGACTCCAGTTACACGCGAGAAATCGACATTAACGGAGAGCGAATTACCTTTAATTTTAGATGGACCCAGGTTTGTCTAGGTTTTTAGGAGCGGCTGACTTCAATTTCGCAATCAGAATGAGTACTAAGGTCTTCAAGAAAGGACTAATGGAATTCATGGTAATACAGCATCCCAATGATGGGAAGCATTCAAGACTGGATGATCAGGCTTCTTGCTCTCCCACGACCGGTTCGGCAAAGCTGTGACGAGTCGCTCCAATTGCGGCATCGAGTACCTTACTGACACCATCACCTTTCGCCACAAAGCTAACAACGGATCGCGGCCACTGATCTCTAAGAATAGAGCTGGGATTACCGTGGAGCAAAACCATCGGCATATTGCCTAGCAATTTGTCGAAATATTCCGCGATTTCCAGACCTGTCATTTTCTCCAGGGTCTCGTTTAAGATGGCTACATCGTAGTCTTTAAACCGACCCAAGTAGCCAATTTCCATCATGTTTTTATAGTGGTCGACATGAATATCATGGCGTGCGGCCTCTGCTACCACCGACTCGGCAAACTTCGCATCTGGATCCACCAAAATGAGTTTTAGCTCGTTTGAACTCATAGAATCCCTCTTAGCTCGTGACACTTCGTAGTAAGTTTTCAAACTACCAAGAATGAGCTTCTCATTCTATAGATATCTGCATTTTACATAATATTATCAGCAGGTATCAGAAGCTTTTGAGCCCTCAAGTATGCGAATACACTCCGCTAGAATTTATAATTCATGAGAATTGAAGCTTAGAGTCAATATCTTCCAAGATCTCGCGATCATGTTCGAAAGTACGTAAGCGTAGAACCATACCCACCCCATAGATCGACTGGAGTTCGACCTTTTCACTCACAGACTTCAAGGCCTTACGTACCTCAAAAATCTTGCGATCGAGAGCGTTATCGCTGACGGTGGTGCGGCCCCAAAGCTCACGCTTGAGAACGGCTTTCGGCACAACAACGCCACTTGTACGTATCATCTTTGCCAAAAGGTCGAGTTCTTTATTTGAAAGAAACACGTTCCCCTTCAAGCCCGACATAGACTTATTGCGAAGATCGATGCGAATATCACCAAACTTCAAAAGATTGTAGCTACTTTTATCCTTGCGATCCTCGACCCGAGCTTTCAGTCTCGCCAAGACTTCTGGAGGGCTGATCGGCTTACGAATAAAGTCATCGGCACCGGATGCTAGAGCTTGGCCTACGAGATTGTCGTCTGGATCACCTGTCATCACGATAATGGCAGTCGTTGGCCAAAGGGTTCTGACTGTAGGAACCACATCGAGGCCACACTCTCCATTGAGATAGATATCAATAAATGCACCCATGGGCTCAAACCGCTTTGCATTCCGCAGGAGATCATCGCTCCGAGCGAAGGAAAAACACTTTACTCCAAGAGTTTCTTCAATGATTTTCGCTGGAATTGGATCGTCATCTAGGGAAATCGTATAGGGGGACTCCACGATATCGCCAATTCGCTCTACTTCCATCAATGAATGCTCCAATACCTGTTAACACAAAGCAGTTATTGTTTGAATTCCGATATACCTTAGATTCATCCGTATTTCTAATAAAAAATCCGAGACATAGAGGAAGCAGCCGTTTGAAGCATTTTCCGCAATTAGGCGAATACACCCTATGTCGAACCTTCATGGTTAGAGGATCATTCAAGAATGTACCGAGACCACCGATATCAGACTAGCAGAATATCTGACCCGAGGAACTTGATGTCAACTAAGGTGGAAAAACTGGCGGAAGAAGGCGACCCCGAAGCGCAGTGCTCCCTAGCCTTTCTCTTCGAAATTGGCCTGGATCGTGACGTCGACCTCGATCAAGCCTTATCCTGGTGGCGAAAAGCAGCTGATCAAGGTCACCCCATTGCACTTGAGAAAGTTTCAGCCATTACTGGCGAACCCATGCCTGAGCAACCTGCATCAAATCCGAAGCAATCCCATACAAGAGATGGAGTGGAAGTTCGAACAAAGGTTCTTCTCATTGAGGACGAAGACGATTTGCGAGCCTTACTAGAAGCCGAACTCGAAGAAAACGGCTTTCATGTGATGGCTGCGGTCGATGGCCAGGAAGGGCTCAACAAACTTATTGCTACTCCCGGCGTTCACCTCATCATTACAGACTTAAAAATGCCCAGGATGAATGGCATTCAGTTCATCAAGACCTTGCGCAAGATGAGAATTGCGGAAACAGCTGGGCTAATTGTGATGACTTCGTATTCGAAGCCTGAGTTGATCGAAACTGGACGAAAGATGAAGGTCGATCATTGGCTGGCTAAACCCTTCGATCTGACCAAGATCGTAGAAACTGTCAACCAGGTTCTAAAAAAGAGGCAGCGCGTTGCATAATCGCTTTGAAAACAAAGGCATAAAGATCATAGCTGTCGGTAGTAGTAGCTCGATTAGGCAGGTGATTACATCCGTTTTCAAGGAATTTGGGTATAAGAATGTAACAGGGGTCTCCAGCATCAAGTCTGCTCTTGAAATCATCGAAACGGACTCGGTAGATTGGGTATTTACTCCTTTAAAAGACAATGATGAAGGCAATGTTCTGCAACTGCTCCAAGTTCTCAATCAGTATCCTCAGCTACGCCACACCAAAGTTTCCGCTTATGCAGACGACAAAAAGCATCCGCTCGCCCCTAAATGCTTCGAGTTCGGCCTTTTTTCATTTCACTGCACAGCATTGACGATTGCCGAAGTGAAGGCGGAGCTACAAAAACTACTGAAGGAACTGACGGACCAAAATGGGGACTTTAGCCAGATCTCTGCCCGATACCTGCGGCGCTATCTGGATGAAATTGATAACCCTGAAGAAACCATCGCGTTTGAAAAAGCCTTTCAGGAAGTGTACCCCGGAGATACCCACAGTCTATTGAGCCTTGCGGAAAACCAGTTTCGCATGAGTGACGATGACGAGGCTAAAAACACCATCTATCAGCTCAATCTGGTAGATCCCGATTGCAGTGAGACTAAAAATATCCTTCAGCATTATACCGGTAGCGATACCTTAAGCAGCGCGGATCAAGAAATTGTAGCGGAAAAGCTTGGATTCAATCGCTGCTTGATCATCGATTCAAACTTGAAGTCAGCAGATGTTGTACGAAAACTTGTAGAGGACATGGGTTTCAATCAAGTCACTGTCTTCGATAACCCAATCAAAGCTCTACCATGGCTCCGAAAGCAAAAGCAGCCGGATCTGATCATTTCGGAATGGCAACTGCCTATTCTTCCCGGGCCTGTTTTTCTCTATAAAATCCGAAACCGCGTAAAATGTAAGGTCCCTCTCATCATTATTAACGAAGAGATTGAAGCCCGTGAGACGCCCATGGTACAGGAGTTGGGAGCATCTCAAATCGTAGCCAAGCCTATTGATCCAGCACAATTTCAAAAAGCCGTCGTCTGGACGATTCGTGAATCTATCACCCCAAGAGACCCCGGGATAGTGAAGTATAAGTTGCGCCAAGCCTTGAGCCAAGGAGATCATCATCAGGTGAGGCTTTTGAAGAAGACCCTTCTAAACAACCCCCGAATGACAGATTCCGATCGTGCCATAGTTGAGGCAGAAATCGCCTATGAAAATGGCTGCTATATCCACTCAAAAAAACATGCTATGGAAGCAATCCATCATGGTGGACCAGCCCCAGAAGCCATGGAACTCCTTGGTCGCAGCCTCATGAAGCTTCGCGAGTTCGACGCTGCCTTAAGATGCCTTCAAAACTGTAGTTTTGTATCCCCTCTCAACGTGGATCACCTTTGCAATATTGCCGAATGTCACCTTGAAAATGGGGACAATGAGAGTTTCGAAGCTGCTCTCAATCGGGCCCGTTCCATTGATGATAATGAGCGGGTTGCAGAAACAGAGGCCAAAGGTGCCATCCAGAATGGCCATACTAAAGCTGCTCGTAAGCTTTTGGAACGACTCCAGTCGTTTAAAGATGTCTTGGCCTACACTAATAATCGAGCCGTCACTCTTATTCGCTGTGGCAACTATACGGAAGGCATTAACTTATACAAGCGAGCCTTGGACTCCCTACCAGAAGGCAAAAAGGAACTGGATGCCCTCGTACGCTATAATTTAGGGTTGGCCTACGCTCGGCATAACGATCTTGAAATTGCCCTCAAAGAGCTAAAGAAGGGTGAAAACTGTAAGAATCCAGCTCGTCGCAAAAAGATTCGCAGCTTGAAAAACCGCATTATCACATCCATAGAAAAAGGCGTCCCCTTAGTTCTCAAGTCGACGACAGAGAATTCTGAGGAGCAGGAAAAGATTAGACTTCAGGAATACTCACAGCTGGAGAAGGATCTAAATCGCCAAAGGCCCATTAGCCGTGCTGATTATTGCCTTCATAAGATTTATACGACTAGTCTCGGCCATGAGGTTAGCGAGGGCCTGATCCAAAAAATTCCGAGCTTTAATTTTAGAGGTAAGATTAAGAAAGACTTCCGAGGGCTGGAACAAGTGCCAGCCTAAACATGGAGCTAGCTAACTTCGGAAAGAAATGAGAAGTATAGCTCTGGGTTATGATCGCATTCCATCATGCTACCGCATTCTGGGCATTCCACTTCAGGGCCCTCTTCATAAATTTCCTGACCTGGTTGGATATCTTTACCCACCTTCAATATTTTCGACTCTTCATGGCCACAGTTGTCACAAACAAACTGAGTTTCAAAGGATTCAACCACACCATGCTTGCCTAAAAACTCTGGAATCATCGAAAATTGCGAAACAATCACAGAGGAACAATTGACGAAGTGAATCTTCGCTTCGGTTTTAAGGATGGCCTTGATCCACTCACGAACTCCACAGCTATTGATTCTCTCTACGCCCTGAAGATCGATGTAGACCTCGTCTTTGAACTTTGCAACTTCGTCCTCAAAGACAAAATTCTCGTCGATCGTCCCAAGAACCTTTACCGTTTTGCTGTCAATCCATTTAACTTCGAATCGATTCATAGCCTATTTCCTAAAAAAGTTCGGCGGCCCACAGGCTCAAAGAGTCGCGACATGATCAGAGTCGAGGTGTGCCGCTAATAGATCCAAGTGCCTGTTTATGTTCTCTACTAAAATTGTAGAGCAAAATGGCTTTTCAAGAAACAAGTTGGCGCCCGCTTCAGATGACAAGAGCGCTTGCCTCGGATCACCGGAGATCGCAATGATAGGGACCTCACTATCATTTTCTCGGATTTTTTTGATTAATCCTATACCACACATTTTGGGCATAATTATATCAGTAAGCACAATAGCTGGTTGTTTTGAATGGTAGGCTGAGAAAGCTTCCTCACCATCGTTGGCAGAAATCACATCGTAGCCTGCACTGGTCAGAAGTGTCTCATATATTTCACGAATGTCCTCAGAATCATCGACAAATAAAATGCGCTCCATTGGACAGTGCCTCCCATCAGTAATCACAAGTATCAGCAATACCCTGCATTTTTTTCAATAAGTATGGAGTCGGCATCTTTGCAGAGAACATGAGTTTTTTTCCTCATTCAAGGAAGTGAATTGCATTTCATGGACTTAGTCTCTTGTGGGCGGCGTCGTTTTTCGCCTGGCCCCCCTAGAGTCTTCCGAATTTGTTATTTTTCATGGTCGATGAGACCCGTGAGCCTAATTTATGTGACTGAGGTTTGGACACATAAGCTACTGAAATCAGGAGTCGTTCAAAAGTACCTTAAGTTGAAGCCTACAATCGCCGATAGCGAGTGCACAGACGTGCACTCTCTTAGGGACAATTCAATGAGACTCAGTTTTTGTCTAATTCTTTTGGGAATCATAAGCTCCTGTAATTCTTCCAGCCATAAAGCTGTAGAAATCGACCAGAGCCAAGGTTCCAGTGCTCCGATTGAGGCAATTTTAGGGACGCAAGCCCCACGAGACTCCGAAATTAAAGATGTTCACGAATATTCATTTACGCTCCAGGCGAGTCTGAATCTTTTTGATCAAGGGTCCGTAGCTGAGCTTAAGCTGGTGGTTGTTTCCTGCAACCCTGCAGTCAATGTCATAGCTCATCAGATTGTTGGCACAGACCAGCCTCAGGATCACATCATCGCGTTTGACGCAAGCATGTTCGGACGCCAGACTCATTGCCATAGCATCGTTTTGGTTGATTCACAAAGTCGCTACTTCGAAACAATCATCAATGAATCCGTTATACTTCCAGAGAACGTTCCTGTATTTGAGCCTGCCGAGGCCAGGCCCCAAACTCTCCTGCAACTTTCACCAATCTCTGTTTCTTCTTCCGGAGTTATTGCTCAGAGTTTAGCACGGGAGCTGCAACAACGAGAATCTGAAAAAATCCGACTTGAACGAGAGTCGGTCGCTGCTCAAAAAGACTACCAGGCAATCGAAGATCAAATCGCAGCCGCTAGGCTCTCTCAAAGCGAGTCCCAAGGCCTCGAAAAAGCAAGAATCGATGATCAGATTCGTCTGCTGGAAGCTGAAAAGGGTGTCGTTGCTGAAAAAAGGGCGCGTCTCAGCAATGAACAACAAGCCCAGTACAGTGACGAGTCTCGGCAAAGAAACAGTAGAATAGCCGAGCAACTCAAGCAAGAAAGAGCACTTCAAGAAACCGCATTGAACGCTAAGGAAGAGCTGCTTGTAAACCAGCAAAATCAGAATCAAAATGATCTTGACGCCATTGGTGGAACTTTCGATCGGTTGGTGATTGAAGACATTTCTATAACAACATGCCCCATGGGGCAAAAACTCGACCTCAAAGATCTAAGTTGTCAATTCTAGGAGCAGGATGATGGTTTTCTATTCACAGGTCATGACGATGATATTGGCATTTGCCTTGTGGTCTAGTGCTTGTAAAAATAGCGACGAGGAACCTACATCGCTTTCAGCAGCAAACAGTTCTGATATGGAGGTCGTTATCGATCACCAAGACCTAAGACTATTTGAAGCAGATTCGTTCACAGCTCGCTTGACTTGCCCGGAAGCGGATATCGCAGGGGACGTTCTTCTAAGCAGCAACTACCGAACCATGACGATGGTTTTTCAAGGTGAGGGACTTCCTCTCGTTGGCCAAACATGTCAAATCTTTGTTGAAGGCACCCCAAAAGATGAGAGCTTAGTTTCATCTATTACCAACGTTCCTAATAGCAGGCTGCTGTACGTATCCAAGCCCGCGACGATCCAAGCTGGCAATAACGATAGCGATGGGATTCGGACTGCACAGTTCACGACCATCTTTATCAAAGCATTTCGTAGCCATACCAAGCCCCCACAAGAGCAGCGAACGGCAGTACTGATCCAGCGAGACGAGCAAGAGGCTCCTGATCTCAACCAAGAGCCTTTAGAAGGACTTTAACACTTAATCTAATTCACAAACAGTTTTCAGGATACGATTGGCAATGCGATAAGGATTCGCATTGGCTCCCGGCCGACGATCTTCGATATAGCCATGACCTTCATTGGCCACCTGTCTCGGAATCCGGATGGAAGCACCACGATCAGCGACACCTGACTTAAATTCATGGATCGCACAGGTCTCGTGAAGCCCAGTCAAACGCTGGTCCAAGCCCTCGCCGTACTCAGCAATATGCGCCTCGTGCTTTTTCTCTAGCAATTGGATGTACTTTTCAATGGTTGCCATTCCTGTTTTGGCATCACGCATCGGCTTGGTAGAGAAGTTAGTATGCTGCCCAGAGCCATTCCAATCGCCCTGAATCGGCTTACTGTGAAGAACGGCCTCGACTCCGTAGTCTTCACCAATTCTAAACAGAAGCCAGCGAGCCATCCATAGGTGATCGCCAATGGTGAGAGGATCGGCAGATTCTTCGTTAATGCTCCGATATCCTACTTGGAACTCCCACTGAGCAGGCATCACTTCTGCGTTGATACCGTAAATCATGATACCCGCATTAATACAGGCTTGGGTATGTTGCTCAACAATCTCGCGGCCATAAACCTGATTCGGACCAACACCGCAGTAGAAAGGGCCTTGAGGTGGTGGGTAGCCATTTTCCGGCCAGCCCAAAGGACGATTGCCATCGAACAATACGTATTCTTGCTCAAACCCAAACCAAGGATCCACATCGGCGGCACCTTTTTCCAAGGTTTCCCGGAGGCGCGCGCGGTGATTTGACTCATGGGGCGAACCATCTTCATTCATAACTTCACACATGACCAGGTAATTACCCGCGCCACGAACAGGATCATCCACATAGCTTACTGGACGAAGCAGTAGATCGCTGTTGCCACCCGGTGATTGGTAGGTGGATGAACCGTCAAAACTCCATTCAGGAAAGTCCTCAACCGCAGGGCTTGAACTCAAGCCATTGACGATCCGCGTTTTTGATCGCAACCTCTGGGTGGGTTGCCTTCCATCTAACCAGATGTATTCCGCCTGCTTAATCATGACAAACCTCTCTACACAGAAGTCTTGGACAAGCCAAGCTCCGTTCAATTGTTTAAGGATGAGCAGTGGAAATATTGAACCTTTCCATACGGAAGGTCAACAAGAGAGTCATGGGATGACGAGCCGATTAGCTCGCCGATGAATTTATAATTGGGGAGGTGTGCTTAGGCCGTCGTCACCGACACCACGATCAAGTTTTCGATCCATATCGTACTTAGGGTCCCAAACAAATCGGCCTTCCGCATCACTGTTTGTTACATCAAAGCGATGAGTAATCCCTTGGCTGGCAAGCTGTTCTGCGAATTCTTGCACCATTGCCAAGGCACTTTGAAGACTTTCAGCGACATTCATCTTTTCACGGAGCGCCTTCACACCGGGCCAACCCTTTGCATACCAAAGAAGATGCTTACGCATACACACCGCACCAGCTCCTACATCTCCGTATTCTTCTTGTTGCCATTTCAAGTGATCAGAAACCGTATCAAGCCAGTCTTCCAAACTCACCGTGTTTTGCACTTTTTTGATGTCGTTGAAGATCCACGGATTGCCCAATGCTCCTCGACTCACCATCAAGCCGTCGACTTTGGTAGCCTTGGTCATGTAGTCCCCGTCGAAAGCGCTAAATAAGTTGCCGTTGCCAATGAGAGGAATTGATACAGCAGTTTTCAGCTGAGCCATATATTCAAGATCCACAGGCTTTGAGTAGTCATCATTCCGGGTGCGGCCATGAACTGTCATAAAGTCAGCACCTGCTTCCTCGATGGCCCGAGCAATCTCGATACCGTTGATGGAGCTGTGATCCCACCCGATGCGAATCTTCGCTGAAATCACTTTATCTGTGGCATTTCGAAGAGCTTTCACCGTGTCGTAGACTCGATCTGGCTCTTTCAGGATCGCACTCCCACAGCCGGTTTTGACAACTTTCTTGACTGGGCAGCCCATATTAATATCAATCGTATCAAATGGCATATCATGAAGAATTTCCGCTGCCTTGCCCACGTCTTCCGCTGATCGGCCTGTAATTTGAACCCCAAGCACAGACTCCGACTCATGGCGCTTTAGCATGCGATAGGTCCGGCGACTCTCATAGATCATGGCAGTGGCTGAAATCATCTCAACATACGTTAAATCTGCACCATGGCGGGAGCAAATTCGGCGGAACGGATGGTCAGACACCCCTGCAAGAGGAGCAAGCACGACTGGATTTTCGCTGATACCTAATCGTTGGAACGGAGAAACTTTTGTCATGAAATCAAATCCTTGGGTAAACTCACGGGTTGCTGTTTTAGCCAGCCTGACGCCCTTTAATACTGGAAATTACCTGGCTCGTCCAGAATCCTTTTTGAAAATCCCGGCTACTAGGCGTAAGTTAGTGACATCAGTAGCCAGACTGTGGTAGCTGAGTAGTTTTCAAACGTATTGCTGAAGGCATTAGAGGAATCCATGTTAGACATAAAGTTCATCAGAGAAAACAAAGGTTTAGTTGAGAAAGCGGCAAAAGACAAACACTTCAAAGTCGATCTCGATAGTATTTTATCCTTAGATGATGAGCTTAAATCCCTGCAATCCCAACTGGAAGAGCTACAAAGCAGACGTAACGCCGTATCGAAGAAAATCCCAAAAGTCCCGCCCGAGGAGCAGGAGAGCCTGAAAGCTGAGGTCGCCGAGCTAAAACCTCGGATGGACGAACTGGGTGGGCAGGTCAAAGTATTGCAAGATCAATTCAACGAAAAGATGCTCGCCGTTCCTGCGCCTGCACGTGCTGATGTTCCTGTCGGAAAGGACGACGCTGAAAATGTTCAGGTGAAAACTTGGGGGACCTTACCAAGCTTTGATTTTAAAATCCGCGACCATGTAGAACTTGGCCAGCTCAACGACTGGATCGATATCCCACGGGGCGTAAAGCTAGCCGGTAGCCGCTCTTATGTTCTCAAAGGAGACGCAGCTCGGTTGGAGTCAGCCTTACTCAAATTCACTCTCGATCATCTCTATAATAAGGGTTATCAGCAGCTTTCTGTGCCGGTACTGGTGAAAGAAGACTGTATGGTTGGCACCGGATACTTCCCAAATGGTCGAGACCAAGCCTATTACATCGAGCGGGATGAACTTGCGCTCGTCGGCACAGCAGAAGTACCCGTAGCTTCTTATCACAGCGATGAGATGCTCAAGGAGCAAGATCTACCGATTCGCTACATGGCTCAAAGCTCCTGCTTTCGCCGTGAGGCTGGAACCTACGGTAAGGACACTCATGGGCTTTATCGTGTTCATCAATTTCAGAAAGTAGAGCAGGTGATTATTGCCAAAGCTGACGAGGCGGACTCTGAAGCCCTACACAACGAACTTCTCAATAATTCTGAGCAGATTATGCAGGCTCTGGAGCTTCCTTATCAGGTTGTTTACGTCTGTACGGGAGATCTAGGGCAAGGGCAGGTGAGAAAGCATGACATTGAAACTTGGATGCCATCTCGCAATGCGTATAGTGAAACTCATAGCTGCTCTACGTTTCACGATTTTCAGGCCCGTCGCTTGAAGATTCGCTACAAGGATAGCAACAAGAAGAAAAACTTTTGCTATACACTGAACAACACAGCGATTGCTACACCTCGGGTCTTAATTCCATTTATTGAGGTTCATCAACAGGCTGATGGTAGTATCTTTATTCCTGAAGCGCTCCGTCCATACCTCAATGGCCAAGAGTTTATCGGTAAGAAATAGAATAAAAAGGGGCTTCAACAGCCCCTTTCTTATAATAGCGAATTGATCGACGGTTTAATATCTTTCGGCTCTACTTTGGGGTGAAATCGTTCCACCACCTCACCTTCTTTGTTGATTAAAAACTTCGCAAAGTTCCATTCGATATCATCACCCTCGTTCCCCTTTTTCTCATTCTTCAGGAATTTGTAGAGTGGATGGGCTTGATCGCCATTAACATCGATTTTGGCAAACATAGGAAACGATACGCCAAACTTAGTTTCGCAAAAAGATTTTATCTCTTCATGACTGCCAGGTTCCTGAGCCCCAAACTGGTTGCACGGAAAACCTAGAACCGTGAAACCCTGATCTTTATATTCGCTGTAAAGGCTCTGGAGCCCTTCATAGTGAGGGGTCAACCCACACGCACTGGCCACGTTAACAATGAGCATAGCTTGGCCTTTGAATGCACTTAAGGGCTGTTGCTCGCCCGTTATGGTCTCCGCAGAGAAATCGTAGATGTTTGGCATGATTTTCCTCGTGGTTAACATCAAATTTTCTGATGCTAACAGAGTCAAACTACAAAACCTAGAATATAGTCGAGGCTCTGAATCCACTTAAGCAGACATACCTAAGTCAATACTTCCGTAGTACTTCAGCGGTATTCGTAAGACGAAGGCCACCGCTGCATAGCCATCCTTGACCTGCCCTTGAAGAACGACTTGAATATCCCCCCCAACGTCCTGCAAGAAAGTACGCACCGCTTCCATACCAACTCCTCGACCTGAAATATTAGAAACCTTATCAGCGGTGGAAAGGCCCGATTCAAAAATCAGCCCAGCAACTTTATTTGGCTCTAAAACATCTCCAGAAGCGATCAAACCCTGCTCCCGTGCCCGGTTTTCTATTTTGCCTAGATTTAGTCCCTGCCCATCATCAGACAATCGAATTTCTAAACTGCCATCGTCTCTACTACACATATCAATATATATTTCACCTGATCGCGACTTCCCCTTCTGCTCCCGAACATCTCCACTCTCTATGCCATGATCGAGACTATTTCGAATCAAATGGACTAGAACGTGGCCTAGCAACTCAGCGCCTTCGCGGGTCATTCCGATTCCGATATCCTTCCAAGAAAGCTTCGGCTCTGGCTTACCTAATTCGTTCGCCAATGATTCTAAAGAGTTTTCAATATCAGCAAGCACATCTGAGAAAGGCAGATAGTAACAACGATTGATTACCCGAGAGATAGTTGATAATTCCTTCCGTTCCATAGGTCCCACCTGCGACTCTAGGGCGCGCACAGCTTCCACTACTTCCACAAGTTCATCATGACTCAGATTTAAGCTATCGTCATTTTCCGAGCGCCCAAGCTTTTCTCGACTGATCCGATCATAGCGCTCCAATGCGTCGCTGACTCGATTTAAATCATCCTCAATGCGCTGACGATCCCAAGATTCTTGACCATTCATAATCTGCACATAATAGTCCTCAGCCAAGTGAACTTGATCGGTTAGCTCATCAAAGCCAAAGGTTCTTGAGATGCCCTTAAGGGTATGCATCCTGACAAACAGATCTTTAACCACTCTTTCTTGATAGCTTTCGGTTGTAGCAATCAAGCTATTGTTTTCATCGATCAGATTTCGTGCCTGGGGTAGGAAACGATAGAATCGCTGGGGTGATACGTTGATAAGTTGCTCGACAATTTCAAGTTCCTCTTCCCTTGCTGCGGCCTTTTCTTCAAGATCTTTTAATTGGGTAACATCTCGGACTGCCACAAGCACCTTCTCAACTTCGTCCTCTTGATTCACGATAGGGCTCCAGTCAAGCTCAACAATTTTCTCATCACTTGACGTCGACTTCAGCCGCAACTCCCTAGCAAAACAATGAAGGTTCGACTCAAATGCTAGGACATCCTCACCTATGGTAAAATCAAGGGCCGTTTGAAGCTGTTTTTTTTGATCCGAACTCAGGCTACTCTCTGAGAAAAGAAGATCCATAACTCCACGGCCTGCGATGTCTTTCGTATTCAAAATTTGCTCAAGATGCTGTGAGTAGTCTTCACCGACTTGTAAATCTTGGGGCCGGATCGTGAAGATGCCTTGCCGAATACTGGCCAATATGGATCGGATGTCTCGGGTTTGCCGCTCCACCTCTGCTTTTAGGTGACGAGAGAGACGTTCCGCCTGACGAAATGCAGCTGCAAATCTGATTCCCACAATCTGGCCTTGAAAGAAACAAAAGAAAACCACAGCATATGCAATAGAATTGCTAGGTAGGAAGGTAAAGCCTATTGAATAGAGCACATCGTTGACTAGCCCAAGCGCGATGGCGAGCATACCCACCATGGAAAGAGCTGCACCTTGCTCGCGGTTCCAAAACGCACGAAGGACAATAATCATCCCAAAGCTCGCACTTACCAAAACAAAAATCTGGGCTACCGGCAGAAGAGGGCTGTAGTTTATCACTCTAGTGGCAAGGATAAAACTTACAAAAATAAAGTTTGCATACCATATGGTTCGCACCACCTTCCGAGAAGAATAGGCTGTAAAATAGAAGTCGAGAAAGCTTACAAAGAAGGCTCCTGGCAGAAAAATCGTGATGTAGTCGATCTTGTAGTTAACTTCAAACATAAGGTTTGAAGGTATTCCTATCAGTTCCGCATATTTGGTTGCTGCCAAATCACGAATTACCACTAGGAAAATGAAAATACTGAGGTAGAGGCTTCCCTTGTCCTCTCGCCTTTGCAGAAACAGGCTAAAGTTGTAGAGGCTCATAAAAGCAAGAAACCCAAGAAGCGTGTAGTAGAGAATGATATCGAAGCGCTCCTGCTTTAAGAGGCCTTCATAATCACCGATCTCCGGCGCAACCCACAGCCCTCCCCAATAGCTGCTATAGTTGGCAACTTGAACTAGAAGAAAATGATCGCCAGCCAGAATACTAGGCTGGAACGCCTGACTCCTGCCTCTACCTACATAGGCCACTGCTTCTTTGGGATCTTTTGAAACAGTTCCCGCCTCGTAGAATGGTTTGGGATTGTCTAAAATATGATCACCAAAGAAGTACATTTTAGTGGAAGTAAAGGCGTCTACAAAATAGAGGCTTAGGTTCAAGTCGGAATCGAGGTTCTTAAGGCGCAACACATAAGTTGCCACACCCTGGTTCTTGGAGGCTTGTTCCCCGTTCTCACCTTGGGTGAAGCGCCCAGGGGGAAGACTCACCAAAGGTACCTGGTCAGACTCCTGGAGGCGCTCTAAAACTTGCATCGGGGTCAGCAGTTCATCCCAGAAAAACATCCATTGGCCATCAAAGCGAAGCTTCTCACCACCTTTAGGATTCCAGCCTTCAAGATCCATAATCCCATCTTGGGCAAGCCGTGTTTTGGCTTTTCCGTCAAAGCTGAAAAGAATGAACGCGATAGTCAGAAGTAGACGACTCATACCTATCCCACAAAGAAATCTTTCTCTGAGGGGTTATCGGTGAGAGATTTCAAGGCCTCTAGGTAAAAAATACCTAAGGCTTCACTATAGCTTTAGATGCTTCAAATGGGCTATTGAAGGTCCCAACTGGGGTAGAAAATTCGGATTGACCTTTGACGCGAGCTTCTAACTTACCACCCCTTTGAAAATACTCCTTAGCAACGGAGATGGCTGCTTGGGTATCCAACGTAAATGGAATTCTAAGTGAGGCTTTGGATTTAGCAGCTACGCGAAACGCTTCCTGGTAATGGCCTTTGCCTATTTTCTGTTCAGATACAAAAACCTCATAGTCCACACGATTGAGGCCTAACTCAAAGGAATTTGGATTTTCAACCAATACTTCAAAGGCCAGCTCAACGCGGCTAAGGCTCAAGTGACTGAAGCTAATCGAACTTAGTTCAACCTTCGGTTGCTCAGCCACGAACTTTGCAAGCATGGAGCAAGAACTCAAAAACACACAGAATAAGACAACAAGAACATTCTGAGCCATATTAGCTCCTTCTCCTTCAATCAAGAAGGTGTCGCAGGGAGCGACACCAACTCTATATCAGCTTCAAGATCCGCTCTTTGCCTAACTCTTTTAAGAAGCCAGGAAGGCGAGGCCCTTGTTCGCGATTAATCAATTTCATATACACTGCCTGAAAGCAATGCTTGGCTTCGATATCGACTTTGCGAATCACATCGTCATAAATCTTCTGATTGAGGTCTTTCGGCAAAATTGCGTCTAGGTCAGTAGATTCTACCAGGGCGCGCAACGCACTTAAGGCAGCTTTCTGCGAATCGTCAAGATCAATCTCTACGGGCTCTTGATTGATTTTGTACTTGAACTCGTCTGGAGCGTATAACTCTAGCCAAGCTAAAGCCTTTTCACAGCGCCGCTCGAATAGTTGGCGGTCAAGTTCCGTTCGAACATCGTCTGCGTAGTAGCGCTCCAAAGTTTTGTTAACATCGCCATCGAAAATTTGGAGACGACTACAAAGCTCGCGGAAAGGAGCACGGTAAGGCGCTTCCTGGTAGAGTTCACCAATTGCAGAAAGTTCGTAAGTGCGACGAGCCATAGGCCACTTGCCAAGTTTTTCAGGTTTTGGACCTAGAGCTTGCTTTTCAGCCCGATCAAATTCGTCGTAAACTTTGATAACGTCCACGTCGAAGGCAATAGAGAAGTCATGATTCGGCCTCTGGCTCGCGAAAATCCATCGCACCATCTGAGGCTCGTAAACCGCAAATGCCTCCCTAAGAGTCAGTAGCTTACCTGACGATGAGGACATCTTACCGGTGCCACCTTTGATGGAGACAAAGTCATACTGCAAGTACTGAGGAGCTTTAAAGCCATAGATCTCTTTAACAATACGCTTTCCCGTATCATAAGAACCACCATCGCTGGAGTGGTCCTTACCACCTGGCTCGAAATCGACTTTTTCGAAGTCCCAGCGCATGGGCCAGTCGGTCCGCCAGTTGAGCTTTAGGTTCTTCGTTGTCCTAATGTCTGTGGTTGCTTCGTGACCGCAGGAGCTACACTTGTAGGAATATTCATAGCCACCATCGTAACGCTCGTATTCCATTTCATCACGATCACATGCCTCGCAGTAGACAGCTGTCGGCAGCCAATCATCTCCCAGTGGTGTGCTGCGATGCTTATTTAGAATAGTTTTGATGGTGTCCTTGTTCTCAAGAGCCTTCTTAATGCCCTCAGCATAGAGACCATCGGAGTAGCGCTTGTGCTGATAAAGAAACTCTGGCTCGATTCCAATCTGAGCGAGATCTTCTTCAAAAACTCTGATGTTGTGAGCCGCATAGCTAGCGTCTTCGCCATAGGGGTCTGGCACGCGACTGATGGGCCGACGAAGCTCCTCTTTCAGCATGTCTTGTTGCGGAAGATTGACAGGCACCTTACGAAAGGTATCAAAGTCGTCCCAGCTATAAATAAAACGGACCTTCTTGCCTAGAGACTCAAGGGCCTTTGCAACAAACTCGACCGTAATAACCTCTCGAAAGTTGCCAATATGTACCGTGCCACTTGGGGTTATACCACTCGCGACGGTATAGGATTCCCGGTCGCCACAGGCACCGATGATCCGAACTGCTGTTTGATCTGCCCAATGGGGCGTTAAAGGCTTCATGTCCAACTCCAGAGTGATTCCCGTGTCGGGAAAAAACAGGCAAAATAGTCCGGTACTTTTACCATAGTCGTCGCGGCAGGCAATAAAAACATTAGTTTCATCATACAATGACGCAGGTAGAGCGCATCAATAAGAAACTACGAGCAAGATGCTTACAGCGTCATGAGAACAAACCGATGGTGCCTCACTATCGTGTAGCTTACAACTTGACATCCTTGCGTCTCTGGTTAAATTTAGGAGGTTGAGATGTGAACCCCAAGCGAAATGACATACTATGGACGATCAGTCGATATATAAGGTTAGATTCCGTGAAAACGACAAGGGCGATATCCGTGAGGCTTTGGTCCGCGAGGTTTATCCATCGGATATTCCTGGTCTTGTGACCCTTAGCGAATTCGTTTTTAGAGACAACACTAAAAAAATCATCATGCCTGAAGAAGATGCTACCAGTAAGCGTTTTCGCAAGACCTTAGCGATCCACATTCCCTATCACAATATACTCTTCGTTGAAGAGCTGCTCGACGAGCCAGTGGACCTAAAGAACTTGCCATTTCTATCTGAAATCAAGAAAGATTCTCAGAATCCACAACCACAGCAATAGGAATCAGCATGCTGCGAAAGCCATTGATCCTGATGGGCATTTTGTCTGGAGTCTTTCTTACAATTCTCGGTGGAATCACCTTGTTTGGCACAAGCTTACCTGAAGAACATAAGGTAACAACCCAAGAGCACCTGGCCTTTTCTAGGGATCTTGTTTGGCAGAAAGTATCTGATGTAGAGGCACAGGCATCATGGAATCCGTCTATTGCCTCGGTACGTCTATTCGAAGAGAATGGGGTGCAACGTTTCGAGGAAAGTTATAGTAGCGGTGAAGCTGTGACCTATGAAATTATTGAATCGGAAGCACCTCATCGCTTTGTCCGGCGAGTTGCCGATGATATGGCTCCCTTTCAAGTTACTTGGGAGATTGAACTAGAGGAAGCTGGCCCATCTGCAACGACCATCACGATTCAAGAAAGTGGAACGATTAAGAATCCGTTTATACGCTTTATTTCTCACTACTTCGCTGGCCACGAGTCTTTCCAAAAGGCATATATTCAAGCTATCCGTCGCGAGCTTAGTAAGAACTAGTGGCTAGCCGTATTCAGCGATTCGGCACGATAAAAGGAGTAAAAGCCGCGGTAAGTCTTTTCTCATCTAAAGATTTACAGGAGACCCGCAATTAGAACTAATCTTACACAGCCTCTACAAATGGGGCTTCAGAATTGCTGCGAAATTAACCCCAAGGCGTTTCTTGCCAACATATTGGTGTCGCGGATGCGATCGACGAGTACTTCGGATAGATTGCGGTAAACCAGATAACCTAGCCTAGGGTGGTTTTCAAAAAGATCCGTAAGCTCATCTTTGCTAGTCTCATATAGAGTTAGTTCGCCAATGGCGCGTACCGTGGCAGATCGACGGGTTTCTTTAGCTAGAATAAACTCGCCTACTGTTTGGCCTTTGTGAAGCTTAGCCAGCTCTTCCATGGACTGATCGGGAGTAGCTACTTCCACGCTAACCCCACCTTCAACGATCAGATATATATTGTGGGAAATCTCGTTGGCATGAATAAAGACTTCTTTGTCGGGAACCGTTTTCATTCTAAATTTATCTGATAGGGATTTCAGCTCGCTTTCCGAAAGCTCAGAAAACAGCCTGTAGCCTCTCAAAACATCAATAGAAACACTCATGTTACCCTCTACGACAGTCCACCGCTCACTGCCAAGGATAACATGTTTGCGAAGATAATTCACAGCACTCGATGGTAGCAAATTTTTCCCTGTCGTTGGCTATCAAGGCATTGGGCCTTGCTCACCCGGCTGGAATATGCCTAAATGATCAAGATTTAAGCCCTGCTGGCAAGCAACTCAGGGCTACAAGTATCCGGTCACCTAGGAAAGAAATATCATGTCTCAGAAAAGTAGTAACACCCATATCCGCGAGTTCGAAGCCCTCATATCCCCGGTCGAGATGAGAAAGGCTCACCCAGCACCGAATACTGTTATCGACCAAGTATTAGACTACCGATCACAGATTCGCAGTGCACTACAGGGAGACGACCCACGGCTCCTAGTAATCGTCGGCCCATGCTCATTCCATGATCAGAAAGCAGGCCTAGAGTACGCCAATAAACTAAATAAGCTACGCCAGGAATTAGAAGATAAGCTGTTCATCATCATGCGGGTCTATTTTGAAAAACCACGTACCACCGTTGGCTGGAAAGGCTTGATCAACGATCCTCACCTCGATGACTCCCAAGATATGGCTGCCGGCATCCGCAAGGCTCGCCAGGCACTGATATCAATTGCAGAACTAGGGCTTCCTGCAGCTACGGAGTTCTTGGATCCGATCGTTCCACAATATACCAGCGACCTTGTTTCATGGGCAGCAATCGGTGCTCGGACAACCGAAAGTCAGACCCACCGAGAGATGGCAAGCGGCCTCTCTATGCCCGTCGGTTTCAAAAACGCAACTGACGGCAGTCTCGACATTGCCGCCAATGCTATGGTTTCAGCACAAGCTCCTCACGCCTTTCTAGGCATCGATAGCCAAGGGCACACCAGTATTGTTCGAACCAAGGGCAATAAAGATGTCCATATCATCTTGCGAGGTGGTGGAGGGCAACCAAACTACGATCGCAAGTCCATACAAACAGCGAAATCCTTGCTAAAGGCTGAGCCTAACGCACGACGCATCATGATCGATTGTAGTCACGGTAACAGCAATAAAGACTATCGGCGCCAGCCAGAGGTATTCGAAGAGGTCATCGAAACCATTAACCAAGGCGAGCAATCCATCCTAGGGCTGATGCTGGAAAGCTTTTTGGTTGGGGGCAAGCAGAGCTTGGATCAACGTCCGCTAACCTATGGCCAGTCTGTGACCGACGGCTGTATTGATTTTGAAACCACAGAAGCACTCCTTCGCAAGGCCCATAGCAGCCTGCATATATAAGCCTTTCTCCAAGAATTACAATATGTTATTCTGAATCCTTCGGCTATGGCAGAAGGATTCTTAATTCTGCCTTAGACAAGCCGATGCATTATCAAATATGCTGGACATTTAGCGCCAGGGAGGACACATGAAGCGCCAGGGCATTTATTGGCTCGTCGATCACCCAAGCCCCTTGCACGAGGAAAGATCTGCCCTTCTCGAAGAACTCGACTTTGTCGTCACATTCTATAGTAACTTCGAAGATATGTATAAGGACCTGCTCGTCAAACGAGTGTCAATTATTCTTATTGGTGACGAACTTGATCCGGAGCAAGTTAGGCAGGCCATGGATCAATTAGCAGGCATGCCAGACATCCAAGGGGCACGCCTTCTACTATCTTTGTCTAAAGCGAACGATGAGCTGTGCTTTTATGCGTCTTGCTACGGCTTCCGTGACATCATTCCTCTTTCCCTGGATGAAAGCGACTGGTTGCACCGATTCCAGTTTTCCACAGCCAGCAATAATGAAATGTCGCAGCTATCTGCACAGCAGGGCTCAACCGTCAATGACTCGATAGCCGTGGGTATCCCAGCTCGGATCACCTGGATCAACGGTGAGGAGATATGGCTTGAATCGAAAGCCAGACCTTATCTTGGCGATGGACTGCGCGTTAGCGGCCCCCTCGCTGATGAGATGGGCAGCCAAGTTTTAAATCTAAAGGTAAAATCTCAAGAAAGTAAAAATCTAGCCTACCGATTTTCGGAAGCCGCGGTTTGCAGCTGGGAAGCAGATCAAGACGCACCTCCCGAAAACGTCGAACACGTCATCAACGAGCTAAAGAAGAATAATCGAGGGGATAAGAAAAAGGTATTTTTAGCGATGCAATCTCCAGCATTGCGCAACGCGATCATGAAGTACTTAGATCCCAAATTATTTGACGTTCACTCCGCCTTACAAAAGAAGAGCCTTATCAGTGAACCTAAATACTTTACCCCGTCACTGGTTTTCATTGAATATCGCCTTTGTGAAGGAGAAGCCATGGGCCGCTTCCAAGATATGGTTGCGCAAACACCTGATCACTCCACAGTGGTTTTGGTAGGGGCAAAAAAAGAGGATGTCGCTAAGTTTCACAACTTTGCCCTCGGCAGAAATATCGAAGCTTTGTTTCAGATTCCCAAAAACCTTCCAGATTTGATCCAATCAAAATACCTTAAAACAAAGAATGGCAGCTCAGGACAAAACATTCATATCTCGCGGAGCCATCGCTACACCTTTTGTGAAATCAATCTTGATGCCAGGCTGGAACGAGTGGGCGGTGACTTCTTTCAGATCCGAATTCCCATGGGGCTAGCTAATTATGGTCTGGTAAAGTTGATTCTCAAGGATGGTCAAACTCTATTTGCCAAAGTTGTTGGCTCGACCACTCCCAAAAAGCGGGTGGAAGGTGATGAGCAGTCGGAAGAAAGCCATGACCATACCATTACTTGTCGCGTGAATTGGATCAACTCCGAGCACAAGTCAAAAGCTGTCACGCTGATTAACAATAGATAGATCGGAAAAAAGGGGAATGATGATCGAGGCGATCATCATTTACACCATAAGGCAACTTCATATATCCATATTCTTAAATTCTTGCTTTAGCAGACGTGATGGTACAAACGCTGGCAAGTTTTTTTCTCCGCCATGAACATACCCCCAAAGCAGCCCAATAACCTCTCCCTTGCTATTGAGAACTGGACTTCCAGAATCTCCCAAAGCAATCGTCCGATTAGAGCACTGGCTTAGCAAACTCGCCAAGCGGCAGCCCTTCTGGCTACTACAAAGAACTCCCGCATTTGTGGAAATACCATTGCCTAACGCCGAGCAAGGGCTGACAAGTTCCATGTTGTCTCTGACGCTGACAACCCATAGCTTGTCTGTTTGTTCGAAGGAGTAGAGCTTGGTATCAAATTCGAGAAATTGGTTCTTCGCCGATCTGGGCCGATTGGTTTCAATGACCACATAGTCCATCTCTTGATCGGTCCCAATGATTTTCTTGCAGGAGAAGACTTTCCTGTTGCTTGCTGTGATTTGAATTCCATCGCAAGGTTCAGACCCGACAAGGCAGTGATGGTTAGAAACAAAGTGTCGAGAGTCAATAAAAAATCCATTGCACGAATAGGATTTCATTCCATTTGAGCTCACCATGACTCCAAGTGAGTCTCTTATGGAAGCGAGACTAAATGCCCGCCGCCTGTGCTGGCTTCTTTGAGGCTGGTATTTAGGCTGCTTAGAAATATAAATCGTACCGTTGGTATAGTTTACTTTGAGCATGGCGGAGTCGACGACGATGTCTATGAGGTCATCCATCAAATCCATCCGATGCGGTTTTCTTACTAAGAAGGAGAATTCAGAACTTTTTAGAGACGGCTCGACGACAACCTGAACCCCAGCAAACGTTGCACTGGCCTTTGATCGTTCTACTTGAAGACTGCCCTTTGGTTTAACAAATATTTCGTGGTCCGCACTATCTTCTGGCTGGTGGACACAGCTACATAATACAGCGATCCAAACATACTTCAGGTAATTCATCTTTCGCTCCGTTAGAAGGTCTAAGTACACGATCGCACCACCTTCACACAGACTTATCCGAAGCCTTTAAATCGGGGATAATCAAAGTTTTTTCAGGATGAAATAATTCCGAAAGCAAAATTTGATAGAGTCAACTAGCACCGTCTGATTATAGACGGTTTCGACACGATGAACCCTAGCGTTCTGTTGGTACAAGGATGGATAGCGAGGTCAGATTCCTTTTGGGTAGATATACAGGTGGCACTGACCAACCGTGATCTTGTCGGATTTCTTGACGAGGTGCATACCAGTAATCCTCTTGCCGTTGATGAAGGAGCCATTCGTAGAGCCTTGGTCTTCGACAAAAATCTCACCAGTGTCATTGAGCTTAATCATGAGATGCTTGCGAGAAATCTCGGTGTCCTGGTCGAAGTGACCAAAACTCGATGCTCGGCCGATAAATGCCACCTTTTGCTGAAGCTCAATGGTTTCGCTAGACTGATCGCCATATGTGACTTGGATAACCATCTGAATATGCTTTGCAGATTTTAGTTCATCTTCAATCAGCGTATCCACCAAGCTATTGGTGCGATCCTTGCCTTTACGACTTGCAGAAAAGAGAGTTGGGATATGACGAACATTCTTCTCATCTTCCAGGGCAAATCGAAAACTGGTCTTGCCAATCTCAATCACATCCCCTTCCCGAAGCTTAGCCTTGACGATTCGCTCGCCATTGACGTAGGTGCCATTGCTGCTATTCATATCGAATATATGGTAAACATCATCAATGTTCTGGACTTGAAAATGAGTGGCTGAAACCTCCGCATCGCTCACGATCACATCGGCTTTTTCGCGGCCAAAGATCGTATTGTCGCGGCGAAGTTTGACGATCTCATCCTTTCTTTTCCCAGATATACAAACCAGGACTCCGCGCTTGTCCTTATTCGAACCCGTTTGAGTCATCTTCGACCATCCCCTTCTGATCTCAACCGCGACTGCATGGATGATTCGCCGCCTATGGATTTCAGGCTTATCCTACGACAAACGCCAGCCAGTAGAACAACCAAGCGGTAATACCTGTGCCAAAGGAAAGGTAGGACGCGGCACGCCCCATCCTCTTATGTATCATACTATATTTGGAAGGTTTTGGTGGGGTCCCGAAATTTTTAGCAGCGCCATAAACCACCAATATCCACAATACAAACGTGGGAATAGCGAATAGTAGATGAACGATCAGCGCGGGCATAACATAAGAATCGTAATATGGTGAGTCCTCTGCTATCTGTCTCCAGCCCATGGTTCGCATTTCGTATTCAAAACCAATAATCAAAATTCCCATGACCACAGCGATCACCTGCTGAATTCTTTTATGCAGAAGATATTGCCGCCTTTTAGCAAGAACAATACTTAAAACTATGGCAGGAAGCACTAAGACTAAAACGACAGCCATGATATCAACGACGATAGGAGCCCGGGACATTTGATCGATCAAAGCAACCTCGGAAGATAGTTGGTTAAAAAGCAAGGTATAGTATCAGCGTCAATCCCCGAATCAAGACATAAGTCACAAGCGCAACTAGATCCATTGCTATGGTATCAATAATTTGGCTAGCGGTAACAATTGTATACCAACACCCCCGCCATGATTGCCGGAATTTCACGAAATAGGCGGCAATTCGAGCCATTATAACCTATTTTAGCAAGGCACGGTTTGTGCAGCAATATCTGCTCGAGTGCAAATGACTATAAATGGGATGGCTAATGGACTGGAACAGTAAAGTCGATGAGATTAAGAATCTCTGTTATCAATGCGAATTCAGAAAAGTGGTTGAAGCTGTCGATCGAAGCCTGGTGATGGACCCTGGTTCCGATCCTTTTTTCAAAATGCAGCTTTATAAATCCCAGGCTCTATTTGAAATGCATAAAGTTAACGATGCAAAGGCCCTCCTCCGGCACCTTACCGAGCACGAAGAAAAGCAATCCGATTTCTACCTCTATGTGATGGCGAAACTTCATTATTCTGACAAAGAGTGGGAAAAAGCGATTCGATTATTTCGGCTCTTGGCCGACAAAAGTGAATCGGTTCGGGAGTACTTTAAGGCAATTCTCGGTTTGACGAACTCCTACTTTTCCATCCGCAAGACCTCAGAAATTAAACGATTACTACCTGAGTTGGAAGAACTACTCGATGTTGTTCCATTAGACCAAGACTTAAGCTTCCGCTTGCTAAAAGCCAACGTTTTTTATAGCGTCGATAACAATATTCAGAAGGCGAAGCGAATCTTTCAAGAGGTGATCCGCAAGTCGATTCCGCACCAATGGAATTACTTCATCATTAAAAGCTTGTTCGGACTTTCATCTATGTATCAGGAAACAGGGCGATCAGAATCTCTCGAAGCAACACTCGATTTGATGCATTGCTACCTTAATACAGACGAATCAGTTTATCTCACCTACCTGGTCAATGAGAGGTTCAAGGACAATAATTTCACTCTGAGTTCACCGCTTCAGTTTGACCATGAGTTCAAACGAATTGCGGTGCAAGGCAAGTGGATTCCTCTGCACGACAAGCCTCTGATTTACAACTTTCTTGATGTGCTCCATCGCAAAGAAGGATTTGTGAACAAGGAGCAGATCGCAGCTCAGCTCTGGCCTGACCAACAATACAAACCGAGAACCCACGACCCTCGGATATTTGACCTAGCCAGGCGGATTAGGGCTTTGATCGAGCCCTATGAGAATCAACCAGTGTGCTTACTTTCAGGCCGATTTGGGTATAAATTAGCTTCGAAAGATCGAAATATTGAAGTCAACGTAAACCACAGCCCTGCAGCACCAACTCAAAGCGCTGCACATCTTTGAGTTGGATGGGCACAGAATATTACACGGGAGGCCCCATATCATGAAACTTGTAATGCGATGCTTGTTCGGCATGACCATTCTTATCAACAGCCTAGCCATTGGTGGCGAGGGTACCCTGCCCTTTGGCGCTTATGCCATGAGCGGTCAGGTGTTCGATAATGGAACAACGGAGCAACTGCTGCTCAACTTCGAACCTCGCAACTTCACTCAGCCCCTTGATGCGCGGGAAGCGAGCAACTGCCCGAGCAACATGGAGTACTATGACTTCGGTGGTACCATCACTGTTGCTGGTGTGGAATATACCGTCACCACAATTTGCGCGACCAGCGTCAATCTTGGTGACAGAATCGTCATCGGCGAAGCCGGAACGTCTCGGATCGTTCTCGATGGCCTATTGAGCAAGGCAAGCCAGGGATACCAGCTATTCGAAGGAACAGCTGCCATCATCAACGGCCGTGCCGCTCGCGAACTTAAGTTCAGCGTCAGCGAGTAAGTTTAATCTAAGATTAACTCCACCCGCTACCCTGTAAAGGTAGCGGGCTGTCTCTCCATGACCTCATGTTTCAAGCCAGGAAAAGCTGCTACCTAGCGCTCTACATTTAACATTGAATTTTTCCCAAAAATTAGACAAACTGCTTGATTCCTCGTAACGCGCCTGGAGTAAGTCATGACTACCGTTGAAGAAACCTATCAAAGACTAAAATCAAAAATGGCAGATCTTATTCCTGACTTTGAGCTTCAGGAAAAGGCAAAGTTGATTCATGAAATCAACCGCTTGAAGGTAGAAAAGAATGCCGTCATTCTAGGCCATAACTATATGGAACCAGCCCTCTACCATGGCGTAGCCGATTATACCGGTGACTCCCTAGAACTCTGTCACCGCGCAAAAGAGGCTGATAAGGATGTGATAGTCTTCTGCGGCGTCGAATTCATGGCTGAGACCGCAAAGATTTTAAACCCCGATCGTAAGGTTCTGATACCCTCGAAAAAGGCCGGCTGCTCACTGGCGTCCTCGATTACGGCTGCCGATGTTCGCCAGCTGAAAGAGAAGTATCCAGGGGTGCCAGTGGTTACCTATATCAACACCTATGCTGATGTGAAGGCTGAAACCGATGTTTGCTGTACTTCAGGCAATGCTGCTAAGGTCGTTGCGTCCTTGGACTCAGACAAGGTCATATTCATCCCGGATGAATACCTAGCCCGAAATGTCGCCCGAGAGACTGGCAAAACGATTATCTTCCCCGATACTCATATGGCTTCAGCCACTGGCCAGGAGTCCATAGAAAAAGTCTTCATCGGCTGGCACGGCAAGTGCGAGGTTCACGACCTCTTCACTGTTCAGGATATCGAGTCAGTTCGGAGTCAGTACCCAGATGTGGTAGTTTTAGCACACCCCGAGTGCCCTCCTGAAGTCGCCCAAGCAGCAGACTTTTCCGGTAGTACGTCAGCTATGATTAAGTACGTGAAAGAAGTGAACGCACCACGGTATCTACTTCTTACCGAATGCTCGATGGCCGACAACATCATTGCGGAAACCAATGACAAAGATATTCTAAGACTGTGCAGCCACCGCTGTCCTCATATGGCGCAGATTACTTTGGAAGATACCAAACTAGCCTTAGAGGAACTCCACTACGAAGTCACGGTTCCAGAAGATGTCGCCGCGAAAGCGAAACTGTCTATCGATCGGATGATGGAAATTAACTAAGGTCCGTCAAACCTTAGCTAACAGCCTTTATAGACATGGAAGGCGCCTTACCAGACGCCTTTCTGATCCATAAAACTTTTCTGTTCTTGCAGATCATGGATTTGCGTTGCCCAATACAGCTCAGTGCCAAAGTCTGGAAATGCCCTTTGAAAGGCTGGATCTTTGGCTCTTCGTGCGATCCAACCATGAAAGTGAATCATTCGTAAAGCTCGCAACGGCTCAATCAGATCAAGGCTCGCCCAATCAAACTCTCGCATCATCTCGTAGCTGCGGATCAGGCGATCCATTTGCTGCTTGTATTCTGCCCCTCGCCCCAACACCATGAGCCATAGATCCTGCACAGGGGGTCCGATCACCGAATCATCGAAGTCAACCCAAAAAGGTCCTTCAGCTCCCCACAGCAGATTGCCGAGATGACAGTCGCCATGAATTTGAATCTGCTCTGCGGATTCCAGCTTGCTTTCAGCCTGGTCACAAATCTCCTGGACCAAATCACGATAAGTGGACTCTAGGTGAGGCGGCAGATGCTGATGGTCCATAAGATAGCTTAGATTTTGACGGCCGTAAGCTTCCGCGGATATGCGAATGCGGTGCTCAGCGTTCTGAGCAGCCCCCACATTATGGAGCCGCGCCAACAGCCGACCAACCTGATCGATCTGTTCCCCACTCAGCTCATGAGGTGAGCGCCCACCTACCTTCGGAAACACACAATAAAACAGTCCTGAACCTTCAAGCCTCGCCAGAGTTGATCCATCTGATAAAATCTCAGGGGCCACCACAGGAATGTCATCTTCCCGTAATGCCAATAAAAAGCGATGCTCTTCGGCGATCTGCTCACGATTCCAACGACCCGGACGGTAAAACTTAACAATCTTATGCTTATCGTAGGGATGGGCAGGATCATGTTCCAGGTCGAGTTCTAGTTCGTAGACCCGGTTCTCCATACTATTATGGGCAAATGCCCGACCGGTACATCGCACATCTAACACACTCTCGATTGCATCGAGAATCTTATCTGGGGTTAACTCATAGAAAAACTGCGTTTCCTTCTGACCCCATGGTGATTCTGACTCAGCCAATGATGGTAGTCCCCATTTAGGATGTTAATTCCAATGGCTTTTGCCACGAATTTCTTAAGGTAACAAGAATTGATTCGTAAAAGAAACTAAAAAGGAGACCATCCTCCACGGGCAAAATATTGTGTCCACCTCAAATTTTAATACAATATTTTCGGGCAGATAGACCTGCTCATTGAGTATCCCGCGAAACTTACCCGAATGAAATGCCAGGTCTAAATCTAACATCCATTTTCGGGAAGGTGTTAAACCATGAAACTAAGCCGCTCATACATCGGGATTCTTATAATGTTCTTCGGGCTCATGAGCCTTCAGGGCTGCGCTCTCTTTGGTGGGGGTGATCAGCAGCAAGAAGAGTTCGAATCGTTTGACGATCAGGAAGACGAAGATGACGAACAAGAGGGTGATGAGGATCAGCAAGAGCAAGAAGATGATAACTTTGAGAACCAAGAAGAGAATCAACAAAGCCAAGAGTCGAATCAATTTAACGAAGCAAATTCCCTGGGTATGGAGGGAATGGACAATACCGCAAACGACACTCTCTCGAATCTAACCAATACCGATCCCGTCATCTCAGATGATCTCGGTGCGGGTACTGGTATCCCTGGTGCTGATAATTCCATAGGCATGGACAACATGGCTAACAGCGCCATGGGAATGGGCAATGAGATGGAAGATCTCAACGCAATGATGAATAGCATGAATACCGGCAACGCTGCTGGAGGTGTGCCCATGGACCCGGGGATGGGAGCAAATATGGGAATGGACGCTGGTATGATGAATAACGCTGCAGGCGCAACAGCAGCCCCAGCAGCCCCGGCCATGGCGCCCCCTGGAGGCGCAAGAGTTTACTTTGTGATGGCCGGCGGTGCCGAACTTAAAGATACACCGAACGGTACTACGATTCAAAACCTTCCCCAAGGCGACCCTTGCCTGGTAACAGTAGAAGGAGATTGGGCCAATGTTGTAAACCGAGGCTATATCCTACTTTCACAACTAAGTATGAGCCCGGTGGGTCGTGAGATGGGACAACCCGGTTGGAATTAGTTCTTTAAGACCATTGAGCGGTATTTTGAGGAGGGCGTTTCCGACCCTCCTATTTCCACATAAATTCCCTCACCCACCATTGAAGGTCCTACAAAAATTACTTTCCTTTGGCTCTATTCCAAAAAAATTGAATATAAATTCAATCATTTAACTCGAAGACAAATCATCTCTTAAGTTGGCCCATTTTTTTACGATAACATGGTGAACCTTTTTAACCTGGTACCCTCCGGAGTGAGTCGATGAAACCAACTTTCTGCCAATGTTGCAATCGTCAGTACGTGACCCCCGAAGATTATCTTAAGGGCACCTCGAAGTTCCGGGTTTGCTCAAGAGGCAATCTTTGGTTCGAATGCTCCTGTGGCAGTGGAATGATCTTAAAGAAGGGTGAATTTGAGTGGTATTCCCCAACCCTAAATATGTCTGATGCTGCGAAAACCGTCTTCTCCAGCGTCCAAGAGATTAAAAATATCCCTTTGATTCCCTCTGCTGTAATCAAGCTGCAGTCGCTGATTGCTGACGAAAACTCGTCTACTAAAGATATCAAAGAAGCCCTAAAAATGGCTCCCAACATAGCATTAGCGATCATTAATTCAGCGAATAATATCAGAGCCGCATCCGTTCCTGAGATCACCAGCCTAGAGCATGCAGTTTCTTACGTGGGCCGCAAAACACTGAGCGACATGATTCTCGCTGAAACACTTCAAGAGTTCGATTTTAAAACCAATGAGTTTAGTAAAGATAAGTACTGGCAAGAAGCTATATTAACAGGTCGCATTGCAGAATATATCGCAAAAAATTATGCTCCCTCAGTGAATAAAGATGAGGCTTATATCGCTGGTTCCCTGTGTAACGTGGGCAAAGTGGTTTCTGCGATTTGTTTTCCAGAAACTACCGATGACATAACCCGAACATCAGACAATCCTCGTCGACCCAAGACTTATCAAGAGGCGGAAGATCAGCTGCGCTCGATTTCTCACATTGTTCTGGGAGAAGTCGCGGCAGCTTTATGGGGATTCCCAGAATACATCGTTCATAGCCTTTCGAGCCACCACCTCAAGCCAAATGATGTGGATGACCTCGCTGAAGATGATACCGATTTCCTTGACGAGGATGATGATAAACCAGAGCATGAAGGCCCGACACTTCAGCAAGTGGTTGCTCTTGCGAACCAGTACACCCATTGGGTGATGTTGCAGCCTCATCGCATGGATGAAACTCTGTTTGAGAAATACGCGAAAATCTTTGGCTTCGATGAGAAAAAACGGGACGAAGTGGGGACCTCTCTAATGGAGTTCCGCGAAAAAGCGGCTAGCTAGGCTGAAAGGATAGCCAAATGGGTAAGGTACTACTTGTTGATGACGAACCAGAGTTTCTTGAAGTGCTAAAAGTAACTCTCGACGACGCTGGCTTTAACACCGTAATTGCTGGTGGAGGAGTTGAAGCACTGGCCATCGTCAAACAGAACAAAGATATCGACTGCATCTTAACTGATTATTTTATGCCGGAAATGAGAGGCGATGAACTCGCCCTCAGCATCAAGCACCAGTACGATATTCCTGTGATGATCATGACTGGAGACGCGAACATATCCTTTGAGAAACTATACAGCTCTGGGATTTCTGGTATTCTTGCCAAACCAATAGACTCGGAAGGCTTTATCGAGTTTCTAAAAAACAACGACATTCATCTCGCCAACGAATTAAACACCTACCAACGGAAATTTCTGCGCCGAAAGCCTTCCCAATTGCAGCTCGATGTGATGGTATCAAACGGCAGACAGTCCTCGCGGGGGGACTTGCTCAACCTGAGTACCGGTGGATTGGGAGTCGAGCTGGAATCACCTGTTGTGCCGATTTCTACGGTATCGTTTCAATTAAGCAAAGATAACGAGACTGTTCAAGGTTATATGCACTGTCGATGGAAAAGTATCGATTCTGATTCTACCAAAGCTGGCTTTGAGTTCGACTCGATCACCAAGCAAGAGCTTTCCAAGAACGAGACCTTCCAAAAGTGGGTAAAAATTACTTAGCCCTGAATGCGCCTGATTCCTAGCTGGATGAAGCCGATCTCTATTAGTCAACACTAACTACCTACTACAGTAGTTTAACTGCTATTCAATCAATGAACTTTTGAAACCATCCCAAATCATTCTTTTGCCATCAAAGGGGAGAACACTTGGATCTGTCATGTAGCTTAGTCTAGAGTCTTCCATGCATTTTTTATTTACTTGGTCCCTGTGTTCTCTGTCTCTATAAGTTATGCAAGCATAAACCACGATTTCATCTTCCTTTAAGTTTACACTCCCAGGAAATGAGGTAATTTCACCAATAGGAGCGTCATCAGCAATACACACAAAGTAGTCTATAGCCCCATGCTCCTTCCAAACATCCGCTGAAATCTGAGCTAATTTTTTGTATTCATCAAGCTTATTTTGGGGAAAAGGAATTAAAAAACCGTCGACATATTTACTCGTAGGGGATCCCTAGATTTAGTTCGAAAGCTGGAAGAGCTTACGATGAAAACCTCGTAAAGACAAGTTTTGGAACCCACGTCAGTTCATATCAGCGCCCGAATGGTAGCTCCTGCCCAATGGTGATGAAAGTAAGCCAGGATTAGCAGGACGTGAACTACCGGAGCCGAAGACGACGACCTGCGAAACACGCCATAAACTACACAACAACGTAGGTGAGCTGTAATGACTCTCCACCTAGGTATAATGCAAGTATTTGCAAATAAAATTTGGTTGTGACATATATCGGCAATGACCAAAGCGCTCTCATGTGGGGTGTGTATCAATAGGCAGTACGTTGCCACTGACCCTTATGGGTGGAAAAGGAGATGATCGTGCAGTCCATTTTGAATAAAGTATCACTACCAATATTTTCACTCCTCTTGATCTTATCCTGCTCGGATAGCAAAGATGATCAGGATCAGCAAAACCCTTTAAACCTTCAAGGTCCAGTTGCTAGTAGAATTCTCGTAGCAGACGGTTTGGAGCCTATTCTTAAGGTCGTGGACCTAGGTGAAGGGAAGGTTCTACAAAGCATTCCAACCTCTGGAACTTCTAGGGTCTATACCGGAGAAACTGGACGATTCGCCTATGCTATACAGATGACGGAAAATAAGGTGAACATTGTCGATGGGGGGCTATGGTTTGAAAATGGAGTGCAAGTTCAAGACAACCCTCGCCTCATGGAAACAAGCCTTGAAGGCCCTCTTCCCATCCATTTCGTCGCCAAAGCTGGCTATGCAGCGATCTTCTTCGATGAAGGAGGAATCGCTCAGTTCATCCCTGAATCGTTAGAAGATGGCCTTGGAAACGACCCAATAACCATAGATTCAGGGGCTCCCCACCACGGCGTAGCACTTGCCTTCGGAGATCATTTTTTGGTATCAAAACCATTGATTGAGGAGGCACAGGAAGGAGGGCTTCCTGTCGGCATTCAGGTGTTCAATCAGACAGGCAATCGGGTAGGCCAAAATTTTGAAGACTGCCCAGCGTTACACGGAGAAGCTGCGACAGATAAAGTGGTAGCCTTCGGTTGCGGTGATGGCGTGTTGATGATTGAAGAAGCAGATGAAGGGCTGAAGAGTTATAAAGTTGCCCCGAGTGAGCTAGGCCCTGAGGATAAGGGGCGGGTGGGTACCTTGGTAGCCCATAACAAGGCCCCTTACATAGTGGGTAACTTCGGTAAAAATCGCTATGTTGAGATCGACCCAAGTACTAAGGCAATGACTATTCGCGAGATGTCGATGGACTATAGCCGCTTTAAATTTTCAAGTGATGGTCGCTATCTTATCTTCTTAGGTCGTGATGGCACACTTGGAGTCCTTGATGTAGAAACCCGAGAACTTATTCACCAATCGAAAGTCACATCAGAGTCCACCGGGGAGAACCATGGGGCTATAGACCCTCAGATAACTGTTGGCCAAGGGTTTGTCTTCATCAGCAACCCAAGGGATGGTGAAGTGGTTGTCTTTGACCTGATATCTCTCTCCATTAAGAAAGTTATCCAGATTGGTGGAACTCCCACTATGTTGACTAGTTTTGGTTCCCAGTAGACTGTTGAGAATTGGCAAACTACGGAGGACAACTCCACGGAAGAGTATATCTGAGAATCTTCTTACTGAGATGCCGCTTTTGATCGAGAAACTTGAAAAAAATCTGTTTTCAACCGATCAGGAGTGGAGCCTCGATACATTGCAAGATTTTGATCCTAAATTAGCACTCAGCTAGGAATCTGAATGCACTTCACCATTCCCGATGACGGCAGGAAAGTAGCTTGTTTTATAGGTTTTTCCAGTAATTCGAGAAGGGCTATCCCGTGAATCCATATGTTTCTTTTTGTTTCAAGAGGTACGATATCGCCTGAGGATATGACAGTGGTTTTGCGAACAGATACCCTTGACCAAATTCACACCCCATCTGTTTAAGTGTCTCAAAGTCTCCCTCTGTTTCAATTCCCTCTGCAATCGAAGGCAGCCCCATACCCATTGCCATATCGATGATAGCTTTTGTGATAACTTGCACTTTCCTATCTTTATTCATATTTCTCACGAATGATTGATCAACCTTCAAGTTATCAACCTCGAATCGGCTTAAATAACTCAAACTAGAATAACCTGTTCCAAAGTCATCAAGTGCAACCTGAAACCCAAGCTTTCTAGACTTGTTGATCATATGAAGTGCGGAAGCACCTTGCATGAGTGTTCTTTCTGTAACTTCTAGCTTAATATCTTTTGGGGAAGTACAAGTTTCTTTTATAGCCTCTAAGAGGTGATTAAAGAAGTGTGGGTCTTGGAACTGACGGCCTGATATATTGATACTCATAAATAGTGCCTGTGGGAAACGATGTTTTTCAAGCTGCTTTTTGAATAAGGAGAGATGCTTACATGCCTGCTCTATAACCCATCTACCAATGGGAACTATGAGACTCGTCTCCTCCGCAATACCAATGAAAACATCAGGCCTTACTAGCCCTCTATTGGGGCTATGCCAGCGTATCAAGGATTCAAACCCCACCAACTGACGATCCAGCATATTAACGATAGGTTGAAAATGGAGCTGAAACTGCCCTTCTTGCAACCCTTGCTTCAAGTCAGATTCCAACCTCAGGCGATCTAGAGCTTCATGTTTCTGCTTCGCTATTGCGTCTGCCTCTAGTAGTCTCGATACGGACCTCGAAACATCTGTTTGATTTAATACAGAACGATTTGAAAATCGAACATGTTTCAACAGCATAGTTATCAGAAGGCGAACAATTGGATCAGCGGCTTCGAATCTTTCTGAGATCGCTTCATTCGAAACAATCGCTAGTTCAGCGCTCTCCAGTGCAACTGCCGAAGCGGAGCGAGGGGAACCGTCGAGAACAGACATCTCGCCAAAAATTTCTCCGACACCTAAATTAGCAAGAACGACTTTTTCTAAATCTGAAGTAACGAATACTTCGACCCGCCCCATCTCAATAATAAAAGCACAGTTTCCACTATCGCCTTGAGAAAAAATAACTTCCCCAGGAGAATAGCGACGTTTTTTAGTCGTTCCCAGCACGCTGCTCCCACTATACAAAGGCCGACGGAGATTTATTAACTGATTAGCGTCGACACTGCTGGCTAGAGCCGGTCTTAATCCCCACAGGCACAGACCTTTTATTATATTTTGACATCAAAATGATTTTTATTGCAAATATTTGCATTAAAAATTTTGACATCGATACTGTTGTAACCGAATACTGTAAATATATACTAGTCATTTTATCCTTATCCAAAGCTAAAAACTAAGCCTATATTGCAAATATTTGTATTATATGCTGTCTTTGAAAAGAGTGTGCGAGTGAATGCCAATATCTGAGAAGCTCACAAAAGCCTAGATCCCCCCTTCTACGGGACTAAAACCTAGTTCGATCTGACCACCTTCGGTTACTGAACAAGCAAACACATCGCGAAAAAGAAGACTTCCTGAGCTAGCTAAGGCTTGATCCTCGCTTGCGAGGCTCGCATCGCCTGCATTGGTCGTCGTGTACTTGATACTATCGAAGGCCATTTGGAGTGTCATCATCATTCGACGAGCTGCAGGAGATCACACTTACTACCAAAACCCGGACTCACATAAAAGCAATAATATCTGCTATTTATGGGCATAAATATGGATACCAACCACCTGCGGGTAAGACGGGAAAGTCTGGAAATCTTTCAAGCTCTATACTGTTGACAAAACACTTTAGATGAGTCTATAGATCTTTCTGAATCCGTATTAGCGTCGCCGCTCCTTCACTTCCTGGTTTCTGCCCACAGCCTTCAACTCTCAGCTCCTGCTTCAATTATTTCCTATCTATTGCAAATAGTTGCAATAATGGTGCGATACGTGTAGAGTCGGTGTCAATACGGATTGAGTCTAAAGGCGTTATGCCCTTAGCTCAGTTCTCTAGGATAGCTACTAGGTGTGTATAGTGCGTTGCCTCATAGTTGCTTTTAGGTTAACTCTACCTGGGTCTGATCTGCCTATAGTTGCGGATAACTGTTTTTTACAAAACCTTGGAAAAGCTGCTGGATGCTCCATCACTAGCCAATAAGCCGAGGTTAAAATTAAGGGAGAATAGAAAATGAAAGTTATGACTAAACTCGCATTCGCCGGATTGGCTGTAGTAGTTTTCACGGGCTGTGGTAGCGATGATGACGACCCAGTGGCGACCACCAGTGTTTTCGGCAAGGCTTATACTGTTATCTCAGGATCGCCCACAGTAGAGGGTAATTCCGTTTCGGGCACAGGCACCCTGAATTTCGGAGACACCCTCGTACAAGAACGCGCCGAAGAAACTAACTTCCTTCTAACCATCGATCTAAGTGCTGCTGATGACAGCTCCGTAGCTCTTCACAGCTTCTCTGAATCGGACTTAACTGGCGGACAAATTGTCACCCTTGGTAAGAACGACGGTAACCTAGCGATGAACTATACCACTGGTAGCGGTACAGAAGATACCGTTACTACCTTCAACAGTACTGCGGACACCTCGACAAGCTTCACAATTAGCGTCGAAGTACACAACGGAGAAGATAATGGTTCTCATGTGATTGCTTGGATTGGAGATGACTTCCCAGAATCCGCGGAGCCCGCTGAAAAAACAGACGGGATTTACGGCGCCGGTAAATTCGTGGGACTCAATCTCAACAATGCAACAGTCACCGCTTTCACAGTTGGCGCTGCTGAAGCCGAAGATGAAGAGTGAGATTTCCCTTGATAAGAACTAAGCAAAACCGAAACCCAGCTCGACTTATGTCGCTGGGGTTTTTTCTTCTTTCAGCCTTAAGCCCGATATTAAGATCCACCGCGTTAGCAGACCAAGGTGGGCTCAAAACCAGCTTGGCTGTTGACCTTGTCGGCTCTTTTCCTGTTGGTGAAGAAACATCATCTGTCCAGTATCAATCTAAAGAGTCCTACAAACTGCGTTCCGCTGAATTCATGCTTTATGCACCTATCGACCCAAGGTTCGACGGTGTTCTAAGCTTCGCTGCCCACCCTGAGGGAAGTCAGGCCTATGGAGAACCTGAAGTTCACGAAGCTTACCTAAGCTCTGTTAAGCTTTTGGATGGTTTTCGATTCAAAGCCGGGCAGTTCTTCTTGGGGATCGGCCGCATAAACCAGATTCATCAGCATGACTGGCCATTCATAACACCAACTATCATGCAGAAAGAATTGTTCGGTTCCAACGAAGGAATCATTGACACTGGCCTCGAAGTGTCTTCACTTCTGCCACTACCTTTCTACATGGATGTAACGATTGGTGTAACTAATGGCCGCGACTTTGGTCATAGCCACGTGGAAGACGACCTTCCCAAGAGTCCAACCCACTATAGCCGTATCGTAACCTACAACGACATCGTTGCACCGACTCAGATAGGCTTTAACTACGTGGGACGCACCAGTGCCATTGGCGAGAAAATGCAGCTTTATGGTTTCGATCTTACCAGTAAGATCCGAACATACGGCCACCTGACCTGGCTGCTACAGGCTGAACTATGGAAGAGAGAGTTAACTCTTTCGGGAACAACTGATGAGTTGCTGGGAGGCTATGCCTACCTTCAGCACTATCTGACACGTGACCTAGCTGTTGGTGCACGCTATGACTACAGTACTGTAACTTCCACTGAGAATGACAACAGCCGCGGCGGCTACGAAATAAACTTACTTTATTTCAGCAGCGAGTTTGCAAGGGTTGGGCTGGCCTACTACCACAATCAAAGGGATCAGGAAGGTCGAGACAAAGAAGAAACCACTCAAGTGCTAATGCAAACTGCCTTCATTCTGGGCGCTCACCCCAGTCATGATTTTTAGGAGACATGAAATTGCGAAAACTTTCCTTATGGCTACTGCTAACGTCTCTGATCGTGACATCTTCCCTTTATGGAAAAGTTTTGAATGTTGTGGCGACCACCCCTGATATCGCATGGGTTGCTTCGGAACTGCTCCAAAAGGATGGAAGCGTCACAACCCTACTAAATGGGTACGAAGATGCCCATGCCGTGGATGCTGTCCCGAGCTTTATCTTGGCTGCCTCCAAAGCTGATGTATTCTGCTTTGTTGGTGTATCTCTTGAGGTTGGCTGGGTACCTAAAGTTATCGAGAAAACAGCAAACCAAAAGATTCAATTCGGTCGCGATGGTTATTGCGATGTGGGAGCTTCAATTGAGACCTTGGAAAAGCCCAAAGGCCCCATCGATCGAAGTATGGGTGATGTTCACCCTGAGGGAAACCCTCACTACTATGCGAGCCTTCCTGACTTAAGTAAGGCAGCGGAAAAGATGGCCATTCATTTCGCAGCCAACCTTGACGAGGCAGGAATGGTGCGCATGCAGGGAAACCTTGAGCGGCTTAAGAAACGGTTACAAACCAAGCACGTTGAACTGAAAGCTAAGCTACTGGAGCATTTTGGAGACCAGTTGCCGACTTTAGCGCAGTACCATGGCAACTTCACCTATTTCTTCAAGTCCTACGGATTTAAGTTATTCGGCAATGTGGAGGAAACTCCAGGTGTTGCACCATCTGCTGGCGCAGTTGCTTTGAAAGCAATGGACGCAAAGAAGGCCAAGGTCTCAGCTGTTTTAGCGGTGCCATTCAACTCCAGATCGGTAGTTGAAAAGTTTGCCAAAATTGCTAAGATCCCTGCCATAATTCATAGCGACATGGCTCAACCAGGTCGTGAGTCCATAAAAACCCCGCTACTATTACAGCAAAGCCTGGTGGATACAATTATTGATAAGCTCCCAAGAACACACAAAGCTCATCCTTGAGCTAGATTCTTTCCAAGCCCACATTGCACATCATCCTTTATTTCAGCCGGTGAATCTCCAGCTTTATGAGGGTGAGGTGGCGATCGTCCAAGGCCCCAATGGGTCCGGTAAAACAACCCTCATGCGAGCCATTGCCGGCTTACAACAAAATTACAGCGGAACCCTTAAGAAATATGTTTCAAGTGATGAGTTTGTATACCAAGCTCAAAGCCACAACATTAGTTCCCACCTACCGTACACAATTGGCGATGTGGTAACTATGGGCACCGGAATCGAATTCGAGAAGATGATTGAGTTGGGACTAGTCGACGTAGCCCTCGCAAAGAGAAAGTGGAATTTTGCAAGTGGTGGTGAGCGCCAAAGAGCCCTTATTAGTCGATCGATGCTCTCTCACCCCAGGCTCCTTTTGCTGGATGAACCCTTTAATCACTTGGATGTGAACCATGCTGGTTTGGTGCTTAAACGTCTTGGAGATTACTTCGAAACACCAGGACTTCCTAGTATGGTTATCATCGCTCATGGGGAAGAAAGGCAAATGCTTGTGGATGCCTTTAACCCAAAACTTGTTGATTTAAAGCCAGTCGAGAGGAGTTCGTAATGAAAGATCTCTTAATCCTACTGGATGTATATTGGATTTCAATCGTAGTGGCCAGTTTCTCTGGGATTCTTTTGGCCCAACTAGGGAGCCATCTTGCTGGTCGCGACCAGTCTCTACAAGTTTTTTGCCTGTCACAAGGAGCCTTGTCAGGAGTTCTTCTGGGACTTCTGGGGATTCTATCTGTAGGGGGACAGGAGGCGTTACATGCTAGCGTGGAAGGCCACTCCCTTGTTCCAAGTTTAGCCGCCCTGGGTTTTGCTGCCTGTTTAAGTCTATTACTAGCTAAAATCAGTAGGAACCTAGCCGAATCTCGTAATACGATTTTCATAGCTATATTCATATGCCTAATTTCTATGAACTCTTTGATTAGCCGTCTATTTCCAGCTCTGGAACAGCAGTTCAGTAGGGTTTTTTTCGGAAATTTTACGACAGCCAGTATTCATACCCTAGAGATTCTCGGCTTAGCGACTCTCCTCCTTGGCGGTGCTTACCTTAAGAGATGGAAAACCTATGCGGGGGAAACCTTCGAATACGCCTTCTTTGGTTTCGTTCACGATAGAGGTTCAAAGCTCAAGAGAACGGTCTTCGAATTTTCAGTACTAGCCTATATATGTTTATGCATACAAACATTGGGCTTCGTGAGCACATTGGCACTTTTATTCCTACCAACGGTATTGGTGAAATCTTGGAATGTCTCGAATATTCGCAACCACTTACGAGCAGTATCTCTCTTAATTACCATCGGAGTTCCATCTGGATTCATTTTGAGCCTGGTAGTTCCTAGTCTACCAACAATTTCTGTAATCGTTCTAATGATGGGAGCTATTGCGTTACTCTTTACTTTTGTTCAAAGTATGAAAACTCTCAAGTGAGGCTGGAATGGTAAAAGAAAAAACAATTCCCGTTTATAGGAATGAGTTTTACGGAACAAGACTAGAGATGCTGGATTTTGTGATCTACGTTGATGAAGACTTGGAAGACAAAGACTTCAGCCCTGAAATGCCTCACAAAATCCCTAGATATGAAATGACTAGGGTTGCCGTCGCTAGTGCTGCAATACAAGGTCAATTGATTCATTTAGAACCTGAAGATAAATCGAATGGTATCTGGGATATGTATCACAAGGCCTGTTTGAAGGAATTATCGCTTGAAATCGACGGAGAGCGTAGGGAGGGTGTCCAGAAAATTCTAGACACACTTAAATCTGGTTAGTCATCACCCTTCTGGAACAAGAAAGCACCCTGGTGAAATTATGCAGGCATTCTGAGTTCCAGCATTAATGGCTTCATATCATCCCAGGGCAGCCCTCTCCTTTCGATCTCGATAGAAAAGCCCTCATTGCTAGTGACTAAGGATCATTAAACTCGATGGCATTAGACCCTCTCGCACTCAAAGGCTATAAAGGTTGAGACCATCGTATCGGCTAAACTTGTCATCGGAGGTTACAACTGTGAGATTTTCAGAGATTGCCTGAGCAATAATCAATCTATCAAAAGGATCTTTATGATCATCAAATACGGGAAGGTTATCCATGGCTACAATGTGAGCATCCTCTACTGACACGCTAGACCTAAAGCATTTTGCCAGCTGATCAGTGAATTCACGATCAATAGGCGGAGAATTTAGCTTTCCCAGGCGTCGTTTGAGAGACATTTCCCAAATATTGATCACCGAATAACTTACTTCATGGCGAGCGATCAATGACTCAATCTCCTCAGCAATACTTCCCTCATCTTGGAGGTAGAATATCAGAGCACATGTGTCCAAAAGGTAGCGCAAAATCTCCTCCAGTCACTTGATATAGTCTGAGAACTCATCTGGAATCTCATCAAAGTCATCGCTAACCTGAGCTTTCCCTTTCCAGAGGCCACGAACTGATGTCTTCGGCTCGCTGTAGACTTCTAGGACTACTGCAGGTTTCCCATTTTTGGTCAGGATGACCTTCGATGTAATACCCATTTCTAAGTCAGAAACTATCTTGGACAGATTGTTTTTCACCTCGCTAAGGTTCAGTTTTACCTCTTTCTTATCCACTCGGGCCCTCCAAAATCAAGCTAGATTAGCCACCTCTAGCCAATCTAGCTAATCTCGCCATCTCTTGTCAAGAGATACGGCCTTGGGGCTTGGCATAGACCGAATATAAATACGTGTTACTAGCAACTTATACGATGCAGCACAGCCCATGAAGTATGTCTTTTGGATGTCAAGCGACGGTTGAATCACTTTTAAAAACGCTATTCTCATAGAAGCAAGATAGGATGTTTTTCAATCTCGAATAAAACCGAAGCACCTGTAAAGCAAGTCAGCCGTCAGAGGCCGAATTCAATTTTGTTGAGTGTTGCCAAAATGGCTTTTTTCCTATATTTTCGGAAGCGGAGACCTGCACCCGTGAACCGCCAAAGGGACAAAAATGGAAGCCAGTCTAGATTGTTGCCACTCTTTTAAAGAGAAGTGCGCTGAAAAGCTTAAAGATCAGGGGCATCGCATCACACGCACACGGATGACTATTTCCGAGACCTTGCAAGAACTTAATATTCCATTTACTGCCAAGGATGTTCACCAGCGACTCATCGACCAAGGGCAAACCTCCTTTGATTTTGCAACCGTCTACCGCACCCTCCAAACTTATTCAGACCTTGAGTTGATTCATTTGGTGGGTCAATCAGGAAGATACATCAAGTGCAATTCAGAGCATATTTGTCACGATAAATTGGTCCATATTATCTATCGCTGTGAAGAGTGCAGCAAAGTCGAAGAGCATCAACTTGACCAAGAGTTGGTGGGATCATTTTTCTTCATGACCAAACAGATCAATCCTAGCTTTGAGTCTAAGGGCATGCTTATGGAGCTATCTGGCCAGTGCTCAGATTGCGCCGACAAGGCTTGAGCCCGTGGGTCTAGCCTATGGACTGCAAGACCTGATGTTGTACAGTGAGGTCAAAGCGAATCGAGTCTTCGATATGTGATAGCAGAGTTCGAAGGTTCGTAGGCTTTGGCAAAAAAGCCTCAGCCCCCTTCGCAAGAATTAAGCTTTCCGATAAATGATACGAGCCTGATGTCACAATCATCCTCGGCTTGTGACAAGGCCTATGTCTAACGTCGTCGAGAAGTTCAAGACCAGTTCTGCATGGCATATAAACGTCTGTAACGACCACATCGATGGGCTCTGCTTGGATGATTTGCCAAGCTGTAAGACCATTACTGGCCTTCTTAACCAAGTAACCGTGTAGCTCCAAATGAGTTTCTAAAAGCTCCAAAAGTTCGGGTTCGTCATCCACGATCAAGACTTTCAATGTGCTGTTGCTCATAAGTTCTGGTCCCTATTCGCGTGTATTGCATAGTGGTCTCGGGCTTCAAGCCCCACGCTATGTAGGCCTTAGGCCCCCTACTTCAAAGTTCTTGTGATCTTCTAAAAACTTCTGGGTAAGTTTCCCAGAAGCCTTATCAGACTTAAGTTCTGTTGAATCCGTGATGATCGATTGATTGCAGGGTCATGTTACTTCATGAATAACTGATACGAAAAGATAAAAAATCTTATAAATTTGCCTAACCGCTGCTTTGGCGTTTCATGAGCGAACTTTAAGCGATATAGGTTTTTTAAATGAATGTTATAATGTAGATCATCTAACGAACATTAAAGAAACTACTAAAACTCACCCCGGGGATAACGAGATATCGATCAGCAACCTTCAGCAGAACAAATCCTTTAGAGTGCGTAAGATTCTTACACTATCTATAGTATAGCCACACAAAGCCATTTTATTCTAACATCTTAGCTCGGCCCAGAGTTTGCATTTCATACCTATGGACTTCAGGTAGGGTGGAATATGATCTCTAGACTCATCACGATTTGTGCGTTGACAGCAGTTTCTTTGTTTCTTTGCTGGACATTTGTGCTCCGGGATATCCCGCCTGAGCTTGCACAGCATGTTTTAAGCGAGCCACAGGTTGAACCGGCTGAGGTGATGGTTATCAAAGGCCCACAATACGCTGCAGAGTTAGAACTGGATTCAGAGTCAACTGCAGAGGAATTTTCTGAAGACGACAGCGATTCGTTTCCAGAAGAAAGCCTAAAACTCGTTCAAAGCAGTTTGGAAACCGTGGATCTTGAGGATAAAGAGTCATTCCTTCGAGCTTTAAGAAGCATTAGAGAAACTCCTGAGTCAGCAACAATATTAGTTTCAAAGTTTAAGAAAACCATACCAGGACAAGAGCTCCGTCGGGATAAGATACTATTTCTCGCGGGGAAGATCGAAGATCCTGAACTTCTCCCCCTTTGGCAGGACATTCTCTATCGCGAGACGCCCCGATTTGAAAATGAAGAACTAATTCAACTTCAATCTCATCCAACTTTGGAATCACGATTGATTGCGGTTGAGCAGATGCAGGCGATCCGCAAACTGGGACAACTAGCATTTGATAACCATGTCGCCAAAGGGATCTTGTTTGATACAGCCCTTGGCTTGTCACCGAACCCTGTGTCTTTAGTTCATCGCGAACATGCTCTCAAGATACTCGGTGAATCAGACCCCAATGCATATCTAAAAGTTATGACTCGAATCGATAAGACAGATCAACTCTATACACGACTTTCGTCAAGAACACCATGAGGGTAGTTGCTATGTACAAGGATGTTTCAAAAGTTATGTTTTTCAGTTTAGGGCTATTGGTTTTCTTAAGTTCCTGCTCACAGGCTCCTAAGATTCAATCTCGTCGAGGCACACAAACCTCTGCCGATCTCGATATTGGCCGGGAACCAGCTAAAGTCTCTCTAAATTTTGCTAGTGAGCCACAACAAGACGCCTTCGAATACACCTTCGGTGTGGTTCCTATGAAGTTCGATCAGGGGGGCGCTATCAGCATTCAGAAATCAGCACTGATCGACCGTTCACAGGTGTCTGAAGAAAATCGCCCTATGCTCACTGAGCTTTGTCGTGACCTAGAAATCTCAACAAGCAGCACAGACCCAAGTCTAAGCCCTAGCACCATTTCTCAAGGCGAAGAGCTCTATGTTTTTTGGCGTTCTCACTATCCAGCGAAACTTAAATCAAATCTCGCCGACTTCATTATTTCTGGTCGAATTCAGTGTAGCCTAAGCATTTCTATTGGTGACGAGGCTGTGGATATTGTTTTTAATCCCGTTCCCACTGTGGCTGGAGAAATCCTAGGCACGAAGCAGGCTGATGCTGCGATCGATGAAATTTTGATGATGATCGATTCTTCCGCTAGTGGTACCCGCCTTGCTGGTAATCATAGCTATGAAGTGATCGCTATCGACGAACCCAGCGACATCATCCTCGGAGTCGAAGGCTTACACCAAGAAGACATCCAGGTGACTCCCCAAGACAGCCAAACAACTTGCCGCTACCATAGCTTGAATGGCGAGACGAAGCTCGGCAACCCTGAAGACCTCCAGTCCTTTGCATATAATTTTTCAGCACCGGACGGGGTCGACGTGGGCGAGATTATACCTACTAGTTCTGGCGGACGAAGTTTGGAGGCTTGTCAGGTAGCATCTCCAACGCCCCTTGAGTCGGGGTTTTCCTTAGGCATCTCCTGTGAGTCGTATATGGAAATCCAAACTCAGGGCCAGGGCGATACCTGTGGTTGGGCAGCAAGTGCAAGTAACCCCAATGACCCAAAAAATACAGTTTCGGTGGGCCTACGGATGTCTCCAACGCCGTTTGAAACGATCGATATTGGGAATCCCGTTGGGGCTTTAAAAGTCATCGAAGCCCAAGACAAGAACCCAATCACATTGAACACCTTAGATGTGACAACCTTCAGCACCCCTCAGGTCGACTCTCTACAACGTGCCTTCGACTTTTGGTTGGGTGCAAGCCCCACGTCCTATGCTACGTTTTGGGAAGGCAATATTTCTAAAATAACCTACCTTGGCAACACGCAGGCTTGTGCGGAGCAAGGGGTTCTGGCCTATGTCACCAGCCTCGATACCGACGAGATCTTCTGGTGTGAGCTGGCCGGAGTTAGGCAGCAAGACCTTAGTGAACAACGATCACCTCTGGTATTGATGCTAATTGCTGTGACAGCCCTCCATGAGAATTTACATGCAATCGGTCGTGAGCATGACTTCGACGCACCGGCCTACGAGCCGTGTAAGGGCACCTCGGAATCTGGCGTGTTGTCCTACGATACGGCTATCAACTGCCAGGAAGATTCTTGCTTTGCTATGAAAGACTTGGCTATTCAAGAATATATTGTTGAGCTAGACTACAGCCTTCAAGCTGATGGCAGGCGTTTTCAGGGCTTATGCCAGCAATGGAATGCAGCTATGGGCCTTAGCCAAGGAGACTTTGGCAGCTAAGGCCTAAAAAAAACCTAGGTTTTTTGGCAAATTCTGTAGATGAATTACCAATGACACGTTATTCTGGAGAAAATCAATAATAACGTCGTAGGAGTGTCATCGATGGGTTTGCTAAAAAATCTTGCTTTAAGCTCTATTCTACTTTCCGGCTCCGCCGTCGCTGCTGACTGGAGTAATACTTCGATCAGTCTCTTAAGCGGTACCGACTACGTGAATCCTTTTGGAGAGGATTACGATCAAACAATTATCACGTTTGAACATGTCAGCGGTTGGACCTATGGTGACAATTTTTTCTTTGTAGACGTTGAAAAGGCTGATACTAAAGACGATCAGTCCATGTACCTAGAGTGGAACCCTCGCTTTAGCTATAATAAAATTATGGGCCAGCAATCTGATGGCCTTGTTGCTGATTTTGGTATTGCAGCACAGATTAATATTCCAGTTGGGTTTAGAAGAATTTACCTGTATGGATTCTATGTTGATCTAAAAATTCCTGGATTCAACTTTTTCCAATCACACTTTTACGTACGTGATGATTTAAGCGTTGAGGGTACAGGCTTCCAAGTCACTTTGGTTTGGGGTCTTAATATTATCGATAAGCTGAGCTTTGGTGGCTTTCTTGACTACGCCGGTGAAGAAGGTGATGACACCGGAAAGAAAGAAGCCAACCTGCTCATGCAGCCCCAACTTCTTTACCAAGTTACAAAGGAAATTGCACTCGGTGTGGAGTTTCAATACTGGGACCCCAAGCTAGCTGTTAAAGATGCTGATACCGAGCAGGTCCCTCAAGCCATGATTCGCTGGACTCTCTAAAGTACTGAGATTCAACTAATTTCACTTTAGTTCAGAAATTCTGCAGTTCGGAAAAAAGTCGGGTCCATCGCCCGACTTTTTCGTTTAGGAAAGCTTTTCCAGCTTGTTGCTGGCATCCGATCCTGCTTCTTCTGAAACTTCGATGGGTATTTTCATAATAAACTTAAACTGCCGGAAGCCATCGTCCGTGGGATCTCCGATCAGTCGAACTTCAATATTGGCACCTAACTTGATCAATGCTTGTTTGACCGCATCCAAGCCCACACCACGACCAGATATATCAGTAATTTTCTGGGCTGTACTAAAGCCAGACGCGAATATGGAATCCGCGACTTCGATCTCATTGATCTGGCTAGCGTCAACTCCCCGTTGCTGAGAGAGCTTATCTCTAATCCGAGAGATATCGAGACCCTGACCATCATCATAAAATTCGATCTGCATATCATTTCCAGCTTGGCGGCCATTCACGAAAATTGTTCCCCGCTGATCCTTATTCTTTCCGAGCCGAACTTCGGGAGATTCAATGCCATGATCTAAGGCATTATTAATCAGGTGAGGGAAGACATTACCCAAGGCCTGCTTTAATTCAGGCTTCATTTCAAAGTAAGGCACCTTAACCCGAAACACAGGCTCTGGCTTAGCGAGACTCGATGCGATCGATTTCAGGTTGCCTCGCATTTCGTTGATAACGTCATCAATCGAATGATTCCCCTGCACCTTGTTGCAAACATCATCGATGGCATCAACCACATCCTGGGAGCAGTTCGCCGTCTCCTTGCACATCTTCTGAATAGCGACCAAGCGATGTACCATATCCGCACTTACAGCTGATTCCGAATTTTGCGAGCTAAGCTTGTCATTCAAGATTGAGGAATAAGAAGCAACACAGGTTTCGATATGGTCAACTTCCTGAATCACGTTAGCGCTGTTGAGTTCCAAACCATTGGCAAAGCGATCTTCCACCTCGTGAACCACTTCGGAAAGATAAGATATCCCACGAATCCGAGCATTGCCCTTCAAAGTATGAAGGTCTCGCTTGACCTCGGCAATCGCTCTCTCTCCCATATTGCCAATAGCTAAGCCTTTGATCTCTTCAATTAGAGAATCGGCAGTGGTCAAGAATTCGCGGAATTTGCTAGGCCCCACATTCAGGATTTGGCCAATCATTGCCAACTCCCTTTTTTGGGCTTCATTCTGGGCTTCCAATGCTTTGAGATCCGTGACGTCCTTCAAACTGACAAGTATCTTACTAACCTCATCAGAGTCGTTTAGAATCGGAGACCAATCAATTTGCAGTACTTTTTTCTCATCGTGGTAATCTCGAAATTCAATCTCACTGGCCAATAGATCCTGGTTTGCTGAATAATTGATATCGTCTTCCCCAATCGCAAAATCCAGGAAGCTTCCGATCTGGCTACAGGCGTCCCCTGATAGATTTGATCGGGCAAAGATAAGGTCCATCGCATTGTGCTGAGCGATATCTTTTCGACCCAGAATATCTTCCAAGTGGTGTGAATACTCATGATGGATTTGATTGCCGTCAACAATGGTAAAAATACCCTGAGGAATATTCTGCAACATCGCGTTGATGTCATTGGTTTTCTCTGCTAACTCTGCTGTTCTTTCTTCAACCTTACGTTCCAAGTTTCGATTCTGATCTTCAATGATCTCAATCATGTTGAGATTCTTGAGCCGCGTAGTCACGATGCGAGCTAAGGTGTCTAGGGTGTGACCGATCTCATCTTGTCCCTGCTCGAAGCCCTCAGCGTTCCACAGAGCAATGACGCCCACAAGCTCTCCTTCGTCTATTAGCGGCAGAACGAAGACTTGCCCCCCGTGATCGCGAGAGAGAAAAAGCCCACAACAAGCAAAGTTCACAGACTCATTGGTGCCTAGTTTCTCTTGAAGTTCGGGGTGACTGAGATCTATTTCTTCATAGAAGTTGTGATTATGGAAGTCTTTCTCAGATACTAAGCGACCATCAAAACGATTGTACATAACCGCTGCCTGAGCATCGGTGTGAGTTTCCAAACCCCGCAATACATGCTTCAGAACGTGCTTCCGACTCGGTAATTGGTTCACCGTCTCACCCATCAAATTGAGAAAGTCCAGATCCTCAATTTTCTTCTTAATCGAAACCCTCATGGTATCGAAGGCCCCCGCTAAGATACCCAGTTCGTCGTTGCGATCGGTTTTGATTGACTGCGAAAGATCACCACCAGCTAGCTCAGCAGCTCTGCCCGTAAGATAATTGATAGGTTTCTTGATTAGTGCAGTTAATGTAACTTTTAGTGTGAACGCCAATGAAATGAGAAGGATTGTCGTGAGACCGGCTAGTGCCGTAAGGCTTTCTTTAATCCCTTCTTTTGCTGACTTAGTAGACACCACAAGTTTAATCAAGCCAATAGGATTATCTTCACGGATGACATTGGCCTCGTGATAGAGATAATCACTATTGCCAGAGAACGCTGCGATCTCATCTGAGTTACCTGTCTTGGAGTAGGAGTAATTTGTATTGCCATCTTGATCGATGACTTCCAAGGCTTCAACGACATCGTCGTTGATAATCGATTCCGAAAATTTTTCGATGCTTTCCTGGTCATAGTTCCAAAGAGGTTCGCTGAAAGCTATGGATGCTAGTTGAAGTATGCTATGGCTTCTCGCTTTCAGGGTGCTCTCAATTTTTTGGTAATTACGGAGCCCTAAAATCCCTGAGAACACAGTCATCGCTAAGGTCACAAGGATCAGCAACCTGAGATTGAGCTTTCGTGCGATCGACTCGGAACGGTTAAGGTTCGCCATTACCAACTCCTGGACGTAGTCATACCATGGTCTCCTTAACGTGATTGTCAAAAATATCTTTAGTTTTTTACGGAGTCTGCTGACTTGCACCCAGCCCCTCGGAAAAGGTAGGGATAAGCACCTAATAAACCTAACTAAAGAACTGTAAAATTATTGGACACACTCACGAGGACTATCTCATTTAAGCTGTTTCATTAGCAGCTAATGACGAAAAGTGTGATTTCGAGCAGCCTATTATTGCAGAAAGTAAGTTTTTTAAACAGAGCGAGGCTATTCCCAACGAGAAAGTTCTCAAAAAAAGAGCCTGGGTGTAGACAAATGATCTCCAATGAAAAAAAATGTATAGAGAGGAATTTATCACTAAGGAAGGCCGTTATGCTTACTCGATTATTTCTAATCAGTGTTACCCTTTTATTTTCTGCCAGCAGTTACGCAAAGCACTTCGTCGTTGGAGTCGAGCGTATTCAATACTTGCCTCAATATACCCATGATGCGGGTGAGTACGGAGGCTTTGCCCGACAATTCCTTGACATGTGGGCCAAGGACAACAATCATACTGTAGAATACAAGATCCTCCCCATCTCACGACTTTTCAAAGAGCTTCTTAAGCCTAATTCGGAGCTCGATTTTAAGTACCCCGACAACTCTTACTGGCAACAAGACATGAAGAAAGGCAAAAACGTCACTTACAGTGATGCAGTTGTAGACTATATCGATGGTGTTGTTGTTACTCCAGGAAATATGGGCAAAGGCAAGCAAGCTCTCAAGAAGCTGGGCACAGCCCGCGGTTTTACAGCCTGGGACTACTTAGGAGATATTAAATCCAAGGCTATTACTGTCAAAGAAAACAACAGCTTCGCTGGTTTGCTAAAGCAAGTTATCTCGGGTCGAGTAGATGGTGCTTACATCAATATCGCAGTCGCGCGCTACCATCTAGCAAATCAACTTAAGCAGCCAGGAGCAGTAGTTTTTGATCCCAATCTTCCTCATACAAAATCAGCCTATCACCTCTCAACGATCAAGCACCCTAAAGTACTCGAAGACTTCAACAAGTGGATGAAGAAGAATCAAGGTGATGTGGCTGCTCTAAAACAAAAGTGGGGCGTCAATGCCATGTAGGGCATAGGCTTTGCCTTCCAGACTATGCTTCAACAGATTGAAAAAAGGGGCGCTAGGCCCCTTTCCAGCTACGAATGGTTTCTAGCCAACACCTCCTACCTCTGCTAATATCCCGTAGTTAAAATTCTTTAGGAACCGACTCATGGACAATCTTGCACATGCTCTGGCTTCAGCCGCAACCTCAGCCGCCACTCATCCCCGCGCCTTAAAGAAAAGCCCCAAGGCTCTCCTCTTATCCTCGGCCATCGTTGCGAATATCCCGGACATCGATATTCTTCTGGCGGCCCTAGGGCAAGAGACCTACCACTTCCATCATCGTGGCTTCACACATTCATTCCTGGGCCTACCCTTCATGGTCGTATTAGGTGCCCTGATCCAACGATTTATTTGTCGCAAAAACCCTATTTTCACCTGGAAAGACTCGCTCATCTGGGCCAGCTCACAGCTTTTAATTAGCCACTTTCTGCTAGACTACCTAACTAGTTACGGCGTGATGTTCTGGTACCCTGCTAGCTTTGCCCGATATGCCTGGCCCATGATGTTTATTATCGATCCCATGTTTTGGTTGATCTGCGCCATTGGACTTATACAGGTCTGGCGAAATCTTGATCTACCTTGCTCACGTGTCAGAGCCATAGGTTTTGCAGTCTTCTCAGTAATGGTGAGCTGGTGGACGATCATTGGCATTGCTAAGTATAAGGGCGAAAAACTTGCGTTTCCAAATGAACCAAGACAGGAGATCTTATCCTTTCCAGGACCCTTATCTCCATTGGTATGGCTGGTGGTGCACGATCATCCCGATGGCTATAATTCAAGCATCATTAGTTACATGACCGATGATGAAGCGCGGATCATTCCCCAACCTCTCGATAACAGGTACGTTTCTGACCAGCTCTGCTCCAACCTGTCCGGCACTCCAGAGGCGGACACAGCCTATCGTCAATACCAGCGATGGGCTACCTGGACTATTTGTGAGAACACCGACGATGGCGGCTGCCATTGTCATTCCATGCGCTATGCGTTCAATTTAAACGCTCACGAGCCATATTTCGGTAGTGTTAAGATCAAGAACAACGGTGAGCTTGCTTTCATCCCTCCAGACCGAAAAAGTGCTGGTTCTGAGTTCTTCGATCGCTTCATGTTTTTCGATGTGGACGATGCCCACAAGGCATCGCCATAGCTCTTATGATTGGATCAAGGCCATCAAATCCTGGCTACCAAGAGAGCCCACTTTATCACTGTGTTCTAAGAGGGATGCCGCTAACTGCCTCTTCTCGCGGTGCACATTCAAGATCATATCCTCCACGGTACCCCGGCTCACCAGGCGGTATACCGTAACAGGCTTTGTCTGGCCGATGCGGTAGGCTCGATCGGTGGCCTGGTCCTCCACCGCTGGATTCCACCAAGGGTCCATATGGATAACAAAGTCTGCTTCTGTAAGTGTGATTCCGGTACCCCCAGCCTTCAAGGAAATCAAGAAGAAGTCCAAACCACCTTCTTGAAAGGCGTCCACCTGTCGTTGACGTGCCGTGACGGGAGTGCTGCCGTCAAGATAGGCATAGGTATAGCCTAGGTCATCAAGCTTCTCGCGAACCAGAGCTAGATGACTGGTAAACTGACTGAATACCAAAGCTTTATGTCTATTTTCGTGAACTTGTTCAGCAAGGCTCGCAAATAGCTCTAGTTTGGAGGAGCTATCATTCCAAGTATCCATGACTAGCTTGGGGTGACAGGCTGCCTGCCTCAAGCGGGTCAATGCCCCAAGGATCGCCACCCGTTTCTGAGCCTCGGTTTGGCCTTCATCGCCACCTTCAATCTTTTGCACCGCCTCAAGGCGAATGGCTTGGTAAACATCCATCTCATCCGACGACATCTCCACATCGAGATTGATTTCTGATTTTGGCGGCAATTCCTTTAAATGATCCTTCTTCAAACGGCGTAAGATAAAGGGCTTGATACGCTTTTCTAGGCGCGCGCGCGCCTCCTCACTGTTGTCACGACTAATAGGAAATCCGTAGGATCGCTTGAAACGCTCCCACGAACCAAGCAATCCTGGGTTGATTGTGCGGAACAAACTCCATAGATCACCCAAGTGATTTTCGATAGGGGTGCCTGATAGGGCTAGGGTCCACTGACTCGAAAGGGATTGAACTGCTTTCGCAGTTTTGCTCTTAGCATTCTTGATGCTCTGTGCTTCGTCTAAAATGAGACAATTCCAGTCAACTTCCTTCAGATATTCAACGTCTCGAAGCAGGAGGCCGTAGCTTGTAATAAGAATATCCTCAGGCATCAGGTTATCAAGCAAATCCTGCCGATCTCGATCTCGATAGATCATGGCCTGAAGATTAGGGCAGAATTTCTCACACTCCTTCTGCCAGTTGCTCGCCACTGACACCGGTGCCACCACCAGCGATGGCCCTTTGCGAGCGTGTTTTTGCAGAATAGCCAGAGTTTGGATCGTCTTGCCAAGTCCCATATCATCGGCCAGACAGGCTCCCATACCCCAAACAGCCAAGCGATGGAGCCAGCGAAAGCCCTCTAGCTGATACGGCCGTAAGGTTGCCTTGAAGTCTCTGGGAGGATTTTCGTCCAGGATATCTTTGCGAACGATTCGTTTTTTTAAGCGCCACCAGGCCTGGGAGGCTTGCTCAATCTGGATATTGTCTTGCTCCACTTGGCGCTCAAGTTCTTCTGCTTGCCCAGGGCTGACAAAAACCTCCTCTTGGTCCTCTTCTAAAACTCCTTGGACTGCCTCCATTCTCTTGCGGAAAACGTCCGTGATGGTGGCCCATTTACCAGAAGGCAATTGAATGAAGCGGCGCTGCTTCTTAAGCGCAGCGAGTAGCTCCTCAAGGCGCAGGGACTCTCCCTGAACCTCCACTTGGCCTTTGACTTGAAACCAGTCCTGTGGTTCGCCAATCGCAATGGAGATGGCCTGTTCTTCAAGCTTGTCACCGAGTTCGAGCTTACCTTCAAGACTCTGGGCACCGTTTTTGGGCCATTCGATCAAGCACCGCTCCCGCAGTCGACTTTGCTTTAAGGCCTCGATCAACCCCAAGGCTCTTTGCACATCAGCGAGAATGAAGTCATTGGGTCCGTGACGTGGCATTCGATCGAGCCCGAGATCTTCAGCTAGCTCCTGGGCTACCTCTTGCTCCCGCCAAAGATCTCGTGGCCGTGAGTATGGCTGCTCAGGATCGCTAAGATCTAGCACCGACTCCATTCCAACTCCTGGAATCATATAAGCTCCGGTAGGGCTGGGCTTCACCCAGACTTCGCCCTTAATCGCACCGGATTCGAAAGGAATAAGCCTGAGGATCAATCGATCGTCAGCTGCCTCACCCTCTGCCATACGATCCATCGATACTGGAATCTGATCGCTAAGTTTTGATAAATACTGGAAAAGCCGATCTTTGTCACTGGAAGGAACCGCAACAGGCTGTTCAATCAGCTTCTGCATCAAGGTAAATTGCTTAGGGTTGAGAGGGGCTAGGAGAACTTGTGTAGCAGTGGCAAAGCTCACAGCACCACCTTCTGCATCCAGATGCTGAATCTCCGTTCCATCATGAAAGCGGGGCTGAACGATCAAGCCGTCTTCTTGATTCTTGCCGATGAGTGCCGTACCCATGACATCGACGCTAATGCTATCGCCATCCTCATTCTGAACCGGAGCATCTAACATTTTTGCTAGGTCTAGCAGGATACTAAAGTGGTCAACAAGGGCATGCCCTGAGCCAGGATCGACACGAACATATGTCATCAAAGGCTGGTGTACTGTTCCTTGCCACAGATCATTGCGGCGTAAAAGTTCGCTCCAGCCTAGTACCTTCTTTTTTGCTCTCCCACGACCTGCTGATAATGCCACTGGACTTAGCTCGAAATCTTTACTCAGCTGCCACAGAAGCCTTGGCTTTAAAGTTTCGTCCTCAATATTATCCTCGGCTTCGACTACGGCTTCCAAGGTTGCAAAGAGAGACTCAACCGAATTGCCAGTACCTTGTTTCTCTTCAAGACGTGCTTTCGCTCCATCGAGCAAGCCGTGTTGGGCCGCCCACATATGGTGACAACGCTCTGGCTCAAGCTGAAAGTGATCCTGAAGGCAAGTACACTTGATCACGCTATAGCCCCCAGCGAGATCAAAGATTGGCAATGTCATAGAAACCTGATGGATCTCGCCTCTCTCGGAGATCTCAGCAAACCCCTCCTCCCCTTCAAAGCCTAAACTTTGAATGCCGTTGTCGAGGAGCCGTCGCCCTTTATTGACCTTGGTCTTGGGGTATTCTTTTTCAAGCTCTCGCTCTAAGAGCGATATCAGATCTTCGAGGTATTCATCGGGAATCAGGAGGTTGTCGTATTTCATAAACGCTCAGTTAGGAAAAGCAAAAATTAATAAGGGTTGGATTACTCAGTAGCTGTGTCAAGCCGCGGGTTCCGGGGCCGTATCACCACATCAAATGCCTGCCGAACGTCTTTAGAAATCCGTGCCTTGCCTTCAGGGAATTTTAGTTCTAAGGCTCCATCGGCAAAGCCGTAGACCGTCTCCCGAGCCAGGACTCGATCCGTGACAAGCTTACCAATCTCTCGAAAGACCAACTCATCAGTCCGCTTCACAAGACGGAAAGCTGCTCCCCCTGCCCCTTTCCCAGAGAGCATCAATGGCACATCACGGCTCCATTGCTCAAGCCAGCGCCTTTGCAACTCTGGGTTTGCCATCAGGATCACCCCATCGTAAGTCCCGGATTGGACGCGGGCACTTAGGGGGGAAAATAGATCTTGATCCAAATCGTAAACCTCGATCGTTGGCGCTGGTTTGTCACCCCGTAAGCCCTGGATGACCTGCTTCTGAATCTCTAGGGCCTGGGGATCTGATTGCTCCTCGATCCAAGCAAATCGGGGCTCCTTGGACTGACGTGCCGTTCGGATGAACTGCTGAAACGCTTGGCTCATGGCGTCCTGATCAAACTTTAGGAGGGACACATTGCGACCTTTGTCACAGGCTCCCTCGATGAGTGACACATGGGACACATGGATATGACTATGCAAAAAAGCTAAGTCGCAAAGGCTATCATTAGCACGGGGCCCAACCCCGATCATAAGATCGAAGCCTTTGAGGGCCAACCCCTGGAGGGTTGCCTCGTAGCGGTTTGCAGCATCGGTCTCAACGATTTGATAGAAAATATTAAATTGACGCTCAGCCTTTTTCAAACCTTCTACCGCAAGGGGGACAACCCCAAACCCCTGGGACTCCTCGCGATCAAGAACCAGGACGACACGTTTTAGTGACCCTGAAAAACTGAATGGGGCCAGCGAGATCATAAGAACGAGCGAAAGGAGATATCTCATAAAACTAGGTAGAACCTCTTAAAATTGAGCTTTTGAGAGAGCTTCTTTGGAAACCACAATATATTGACGGCCTCCCGCCACTAAATCGCTTGCGCGTTTCTAGTGGGGGATTCCTGTAGCACTTCAGCCACAGCGATTCCCGCCCGAATCGGGAGCTGTTCAGCACAAGGCAACCAGCTCCTTAGACATACAGGCTTCACAGGCGTTAGCCTCCCCCTGTAGTACTTGAGTTCACAAACCTTTACGGTTTTACACATGGAAGGATTCATCCATGCAACCCAATACCGACTTTTCAAAGAACTCGATACACTTGGGTGCGTACTCGCAAACCTCCCAAGATACGGGGATCATAGAAGAAAAGAAAACTCATGTCGATAAGAAACCTAGCGGTTCTCTCGACATTCATTTTTCGCATATCCATCTCCTCCTAAGCCTCAACAACCTGACGGTTGTCTACGTTCTAGAGGGAAAATTCCGGCGAGTCATGTTAAAAAAATTTGCAAACGGCTAGAGGCTGCTGCCTTTTCTTTCTTGTAATGAGAATCTTGGAAAATTGCTATAGGAGAAAAAAGCTATAGGCCAGGAAGCACGCCCTTGCTTACCTGGCCATAGAGGGGATCAAATAACTCGAAGGAGTCATGAAGGAATTAAACACGCAAAAGGCTCGTATTTGAAATTATTTATTCTTATCAAGTTTTATCAATGAGACTGTTGTGGGAGTGGCTTGGCGGAGGGGCTTCGGGGCTTGGTGCTTCCCTAAGCCCCTACGATCGTCGTATTATTTGATGTAATCGTAGCTTACCACAATCTCCGAACCGGGAGCAGGAGTCTCATCCAAACTTACCGATCCGTTCAAAGGGTCCGCCGTGAAGGTAACATTTTGCCCATTTACCGTAACTTCGACACCGGTAAAATTTCTTCTCGTCAAGGCAAATTGTTTTTTAAGAGGAATTTCTTCCTTATAACTTACAGTAATGTCGTGAACTCCAACCAGAGGATCTGCCAATTTGATCTTGTAACCCTGCTGGTCATCAAAGGTAAATCGAGATGGGTCGACAACCTCACCATCAATGATCACCTGGATCGATCCAGGGTTCGGCTGTGAATCAATCGCTACAGTCTGGAGCCCCGACACTTCGCCATAGAGATAGTCAATCGTGACTGTTTGCCCTTGGGCTAGTCTATCTGCCAAGACTACCTTGTTATCTTCAACTGTGAAGTTTTCATAGCGCTCACCGTCAAGATATACTCTAGCAGAGCCATCGTGGGGCTGTGCTGCCAATGAAAATTGGTTTTTTAGAAGGCTCGCCAAGTCTCTTGAAATCGTTTGTAGGGTCTGAGTGTAGTCGTTAGAACAGATCTTGCCCCGAACACCATTGGTCTTTTGGATAACGTCGTCGTAGATCGTCGCTGTCACATTGTTATTACCAACACACTCGGCAATATCATCGTCAGGCCCGAAGAGGATTCCATAAACCCGAGCTGTTTCACCCACAGTGCGGATGCTGGATAATTTCTCTAGGAGCATCTCACCGTTTAACTCTTTAGGGTCATCTTCACAGCCATAGTTGCCATTGGCAATCGAGCAGTTATCTTCATCGCTGACAACTAAGACAGCAACCACAGATTCGGTGCGAAGCCAGTTGTTGTTGCATTCGAGCCCCTGAACTGACCGCAGCACACCCCGCTCTAAGCCAGCTCCATCGGTTCCTGCGTTGATCCCTGCCTTGAACTTTTCAGCAGCTTGTGGATCGCCTTTAACGATCAATGCCCGGGAACACTGAGGATCGCCAGCATCCGTATTGATAATATTCACCCGCCAGTTGCTATCATTCACCTCAGAGAGCAAGGGCTCGATTTTATCGGCCAGGCCTTGTTGCTCCTCTGCCATCGACCCTGAATTGTCGATAACGATAAGAATATCAAGTGGAATCGGGCTTTGATTAAATTGTTCGATGGCAGCCAGTCTTTCGTCACCGGTTACAAGATTTAGGGCTTTGGTTGGATACTCATCTTGAAAGAAGGTTTCAGTCTCAGTGCCGATGGCTCTTTGGCCACCATTAGTTTTGAACTCTGTCGTCTTGCACGCGCCAAACGACAGAAAGCCAAGCATGCTGGCTATCAGAAGCTTTCTCATTCTCAATCCCCTCACGAAGTGCTTTGACGCACGTGTCTCACCAAACTGTCTTATCGGATCGATGGGAAGCTCTCTTAAGCCCCCACAAAAAATATTTTTAAGTCCAGTATAATCAGGCATGTGGAGCCCTTCCGCAAGCTTCCCCATGGGTGATTTTTCTTAGGCGCCTCCGGAGAGGGCTCCATTTTTTAAGAAACTCTAATTATAATAGGCGGACAATTGAAGTCGGCCCCAGCCGATTGCCAAAATCCCTGAAAGCGACTATCAGGACCCACAGCCGAGGTGAATTCTTGTCCGATAAAAAGCTTAAGAAAATCAAATCTGGATTTCTAAATCGAAGCCTTTCCATGACAAAGGTTGCCTTGCAATCTGGAGCATCCATCGCAGCCAATAGCCTCAAGCACGCCTTGTCAGACAAGGATACCAAAAAGAGTTCGTTCAAAGCCCTCCTAGAGGTGCAGGCCCATCGCCTAGCCAAAGAGCTAGGACAGCTCAAAGGTAGCCTGATGAAAGTTGGTCAGATGCTAGCCCTTTATGGGGAGCATTTCTTCCCAGAGGAGGTTGTCACAGCTCTCAAGTCCCTGAATGAAAGCAGCCCTCCTCTCAATTGGGAATCCCTTGAGCCAATCATCCGGAAGAGATTCACCGAAGAGCAACTCGCTCAACTTGATATCGAAGAGGAAGCACTCGCGGCTGCCTCCATGGGTCAGGTTCACTTGGCAACCATCAAAGAAACCGGTGAGCGAATCTGTGTCAAAGTCCAATATCCGGGCGTCGCCAACGCCATCGACAGTGATGTCAAAACACTCCGCTCTCTCTTAGCCATGTTCAAGGTGCTACCAACTCATAACGAAGGCTTCGAGGCCATGTTTAAAGAAATCAATGCCGTATTGAAGCAAGAGATGGATTATACTCGGGAGCTGAAATACACCGATCAAATGGCCAGTATGCTGGAGGGGCAGCAGGATTATATCGTCCCGAGAACCTTTCCAGAGTTTTCGGGACCGAAAATCATTTCGACGTCCTATGAACAGGGAGTGAACCTCGATAGTCCCGAGGTTGCTCGGTTATCCGGCGACCGCCGTAGCTATTTAGGTCAGGCTTTCGCTAAGCTTTTCTTGGAGGAGTTATTTGTCCACCATCACGTTCAAACTGATCCCCACTTCGGCAACTACAAAGTTCGCCTAAATCAGGATGGCTCAGATCAGATTATTCTGCTGGACTTTGGAGCCCTACGAAAATTTTCCAAGACTTTTGTGGGTCACTACCGCACGCTTCTCACTGGGGCCATGCTGAACGACAAGGAGATGTGCATTGCAGGAGCGAAGGCTGTCGGCTTTCTCAAAGACTCCGACGGCCCTGAGTTGCTCAACTGCTTCATGGACCTAGCATCGCTGGCAGTGGAGCCATGGTTGCCCCTTGATGACCCTAGGACCAATCACGACCTTCTCGACGAAAACAATCGCTACCGCTGGGGCGAATCGGAGCTACCCAATCGAATTACCAAGAAGGCCACAGAATATGCTCTGACTTTCAAACTCAGACCACCTCCAAGGGAAGTCATCTTCCTCGATCGCAAAATAGGTGGTGTTTTCATCATTCTAAAGACTCTGGACGCTCGGTTTGACGCTTGGGACATGATCAAGCCCTACCTCGATCAGTGAGTGTCGGGACCTATAGCCTCTGAGACATCTTTGCCTAGTGAAGGATGATAGACTACCTGTAGGCTACTCCACGCTAACCAAGGAGTCTTAAGGCGCTCCATGATAAATTTTGAAGGCACCATCGCTGACCAAAAACTTCGACTCACCCGACTTATCATGACGATGGGTGGGGTCGTATCTGTGTCTATGCTCTTTGTTTTAGGGCATGCCAACGCCACCGTGAGAGGTTTATGCCTCACTCTTGGAATCGCACTCATTCTCAGTCAATGGCTCATTGGTCGCCATCGCTTGCAAAAACTTGGTGGTTTTATCATTGTCGCTGCAAGTACTATTGCGATCTGCGCTATTGTTTTAGATTCGAAGTACCCCACTGCTGCCGGTTCACACAACCTATTTCCAGTCATTATCGCTGTGGCCGTAATTCTTCTGGGCCGCTATTGGGGAGCTTTGACCCTAGGGATCGTTATCTTATTCAAATTAGCGCTCATTTTTGGAGTTTTTCCGAGTTCTCAAATCTACCTCCAGCAAACACCCGACATATTTGTAGTGAGATTCGCCACCATCATATTAATTTATGGGATCACGGTTTATGCAGAGCACACCACAATCTTAGCGCTTGATAAGATCCGCGAGGATGAACAAAAGCTGAGGCTCCAGGAAAAGCTAGCTGCGCTAGGTGTCTTTGCTGGGGGTATCTCTCATGAGATCAATAACCCACTAGCAGTGATCAAAGGCTACATCAGCCAGCTCAAACGGTGGATGTTAAAAGAACAGGTTGCCAATGATATCCAGGAAAAACTGGAGCGACTAAGCCTCAATGTTCAACGAATCACTGATATCGTGCACAGCCTACTAGCGCTTGGTCACCACACTCCGCTGAGCGGGACAATGCTGACAGCCTTTTCAGTGAGAAACGTTGTTGAGGAAGCTCAAGATATCATCAGAGGCAAGATCGATCGCTGTAAAAACCTGGTCATTGAAAATCGTGTGGTAAGTGATCTTTTAGGCGAGGGTTCGGCGAACCACCTAAGGATTATGCTCCGCATCATTATTGATAATGCTATTGATGCCTTAGAAATTGCCGCGATCGCTGACAAACGTATAATCATTGATAGCTGCATCAACAACGATGATGTTGTGGTCACCATAGAGGATAACGGACCCGGCATCCCAGAGAACATCATTCAAAACGTCTTCGACCCTTTTTTCACCACCAAGGAGGCTGGCAAAGGCAGCGGTGTAGGCCTCGCATTGGTAGCCCGCTTATGTAGCTCCTTAAAGTGGACCATAGAAGTGGAGAGTGCCCCCGGTCAGACCAAGTTCACCATCACCCTACCGATGATTCAAGACGAAAACGCAATCATAGACAACTTGGCCAGTTGATGAAGATGCTCGAAGCTTTGCTACGCCTGCGACTCCACACTGAATGGCATATCGAAAAGTTACCGAAAGCAGGTTATTCTCAGCCAGTGTTAGCAAACCTTCCAAGGAGTCTATATGAGATTTTCCCCCTTCATTTTTCCTCTTCTAGTGGGACTAACTGGGTGTCAAAGCACCCCAGAAACACCAGCTTCTCTCGCTGAATTTTTCGAGACTAGTTTTCAAGAAGACCTGCAAGAATCCCCACAGAGAATGACCTATCTCGGAATCAAAACCGATTACGATAAGTTAGATGATATATCAGAAGCTAGCTCCAAAAAAGAGTATCAGAGGCGCTTAGCTAGACTCGCGGCACTTAGAAAGTACTTTTCACTTACCTCACTTAACGGTCAAGATAGGCTTTCCTATCAGCTTTTTGAGGCTGACCTTGAAAACGATATTGAAGGCTACCAGTATCGCCACCATAATTACCCCGTAAATCAGATGTTCGGATTGCAGTCGCAACTCCCAGCTTTTATGATCAACATGCACCAAATCGCTAGCGAAGATGATGCCAATGCCTATATATCCCGCCTCAAGCAGGTCGACGAACAATTTACCCAACTCATCACCAACTTGAAGATTCGTGAAACCAAGGGCATCATTCCCCCGGCCTTTGTGTACGACAAAGTCATCACAGACTCCCAAAATCTTTTGAAAGGCTATCCATTCGAACGGACGGCGACTCCTTCGACCCTATTCCAAGACTTCAAAGGCAAGGTTAAGAAGCTTCAGCTAAGCAATGATCAAAAAGCTAGTCTTCTCAAGGCTGCCCAAAGTGCCTTGGAGAATGATGTTGCTAATGGATATAGATCCCTTATTAGCTATATGACCCAGCTTAAGAGCAAGGCCCCGAAAAACGTTGGTGCCTGGACACTCCCCAATGGCGATGAGTTTTACCGCTTCCGGCTCAAGACCATGACGACCACAGATCTAAGCCCCGAGCAGGTTCACAAAATCGGCTTGAATGAGGTCGCTCGCATTCACAAAGAAATGGATCAGATCCGAAAAAAGGTCAAATTTAGAGGAGATCTCAATAGATTCTTCACCTACATACGGACTGATGACAAGTTCTACTTTCCCCAAAGCGAGAAAGGCAAACAGCAGTACCTCAACGAAACCAGGCGTATCATCTCTGAAATCGAAAAAGCTGTCCCCAAAGTCTTTGGTATTTTACCAAAAGCAGGGCTTGAGGTGAAACCTGTAGAATCTTTTCGTGAGGCTTCGGCGGGAATCGCCTTTTATAATTCTCCGTCCCTTGACGGCAAGCGTCCTGGGATTTATTACGTGAACCTTTATGACCTCAAGCAGGTTCCGCGCTATGAGATGGAAGCTCTTGCCTACCATGAAGCGATTCCTGGTCATCACTTTGAACGGAGTATCAGCCAAGAGCTTGAAAGCCTGCCAAAGTTTAGGCGATTGAGCGGCTACACTGCTTATACTGAAGGCTGGGGACTCTACAGCGAGAAATTACCAAAGGAGATGGGCTTCTATAAAGACCCCTACTCTGATTTTGGACGCCTTTCAATGGAACTCTGGCGAGCTACACGATTGGTTGTCGATACTGGGATTCACTGGAAAAAATGGTCACGGCAAGAAGCCATTGACTACCTGATGGACAATACACCTTCCGATAAGGGCGAGGTTGTTAAAGCCATTGACCGTTATATTGTGATGCCAGCCCAGGCAACTGCATATAAGATTGGAATGCTGAAAATCTTAGAACTTCGGGAAAAGGCCAAGAAAAATCTTGGCAAGGACTTCAAACTTTCTGATTTTCATGACCAGATATTAAAGAACGGGCCACTCCCCCTTGATATATTGGAGCAAGAATTTGATCAGTGGCTCGCATCTAAGAAAACACCCAAGAAGACTTAGTCACTGAAATACTTATCATAAATATCTGAATTTTCCAGATCCTTAAAACGAGCCTTTGATGCCTTGGCCTTCGGTGCCGCATCAAAGGCCTTCTTCGTTGTGATAGCTTGGAGATCGTCTGCACTTTCAATTTTCTGGACTGGAATATTCCTAATTTTTTCGAACAGCACGGGGTCGTGTTTTTTAATATCATCTCGGGTGGCCTCCACCGCCTTACGCTCTAGCTGCTCTAGCTGAGCCTTCACCTTGGGTGGCACGATCTCTTGTTCCTCCTGACTTTGCTTGGCAGTTATAATCGTTTCTTGATAAATTTCTGCCACGGCTGCCTTTGTCGTCGGCTCAACTTTCACCGTTGAAACTTTTAGATCAGAAAGGGGATCATTCGCCTGGCCTTTGGGTTTTGGCTGAACCTTGGGCACAGAAATAGTGAATCCAGAGTCTACCTTGACTGGCTTGGCATTGGGTTGTCGCGGAGTCACCTCCACCTGTCCACGAAGTACAGAGACCTCAGTATGGCCTGACTTTCCCCTAGCGGCAACAAAGAAATCGGTTCCGCGGACGCCCATGACCATTGTATTCGATCGCACCTTCATGCCATGGCGTGGTCCATCACCCCTGATTAGACCTCGAATTTTTCCAAAAATCATGTCATAAACTGGCTTTTTGACCCCGGACTCTCCTTCCAGAGAGACTTCGTAGGCGGTGTTTGCCGAAACCGTGATCTGATCGCCATTGCTATAAACAAGCTTGGCCTTGGATCGTGATCCAGTCTGAATTCGCTCAAAAGGTTTAAGCGTCGCTCCTTTTGCGGCCTTTACAACGGTGAAATAAGTGCCTCCGACTTTGGCAAAAGGCCCCGGACCATCCTTGTTTTGACTAGGGTTCTTGAATAGCCTAACCTTGCCATAGAACTTGGTTAAGGTCGCTTCGTTTCGCCCCTTAGCCAGGCCAACTCCTGCCACTAAGATAAAGCACAGCCCAACTGATCGCAAGCTCATCACGAAGATGCCCTCCCCCAAAACAAAACCTCGGTATTCATATGCTAAACTATGGATGACAGCTTTTATTGTAACCTATATGCCAAAGCTTCGAAAACTTATGTTCTTAGTGGGCCTTGTCAGGCTATGAGGCTCGCCAAATCGTCAAAGACGAGGTTTGCTATGAAGTCCAAACTCCTTACGGTTGCCATGACCATTCCCCTAACAGCTCCATCTTATGGTCAAACCAAGTTCGATTACCCCGAACTACTTGTATCGCCCAGTGCCTTAGAGACTCTAGAACAGGAAGCTCGCGAAGAGAATAACGAGCGCTGGCTTGTTCACGCCCAAACACAGGTGCCCGCGATCATCAATCTTTTTACGGGAATCAGAGCGATGGGAGAAGGCGCTCCAGAGGGAGAGCCTGAGACACGTGCCACCGAAATCAACAACTCCGGGCTCGTCGCTGCTTCTATTGGTGGAGGCTGGCTTGGAGTGACAATAGGTATGTCGCTTTTCTACTCGCCTTATCGCAACGATTATTTTCGAGTTCGAAAACTGCCGGGAAAGAGCAAACGGGAACAGCTCATCCGCGAGCGTCGAGCTGAGGAAAGCCTTGAGTCAGCCGCAAGGATGGCCAAGAGGCTCCGTTATATCGGTGCCGTTGTAAATTTTGGAGCTGCGGTCTCAGTACTAAGCGCTACGGAAGACCAACAGACTCGGGCCCAGGGTGCTTTTGCACTTCTATCTTGCGCATTACCATTGATTTTTGACTATAGCTGGTCCATCACCTACCAGCGCCATCTAGACTACAAGAAAAAAATCTACAGCCCTATTGTCGAGCTTCAGATGCTTCCGGAAGCTGGGGTTCTTCAACCGGCTCTGAGCCTGGCTTGGCGTTTCTAACCTTAGACCTTTGAACCACAAGCTTTGAAATACCCTTGGCAAACTCTACGGCATCACCTCGTGGTAAAGGTCGGTCTTTCTTGTCAACTGCAAACCGATACAAATCGACAAATTCTGCTAGGGCATAAGGAGAAACTAATAGGATTTCTTCTAGGATTCCAAGAGCATCGAACCGGGCAAGCTTGGGTCCAGCATCCTTCTGGGTAAGAAAGTCCAAGCCTTCGTGAAATGCTTTGGCAACTCCCTTGTCGAGATGGTCTCCTTGATCATTCTGCAACCGAGCTGCAGCATAGACTAGCTTCGTTACAAAGTTTGCACACTTAGGTCTCGGTAGCTGCAACACCTCCACGCAGGTAAACGCTAGGTCCCGAAAGTCTTCTTCGAGCCATGGCGGAATAGAGTTTAGGTTTAGAGATAGCTGCTTCGCCTTAGCCAGAGCGTCAATGAGGGGCAAGTCCAGCACATCGGAGGCATACGAAGCTTTAAAAACTGTCAGGAAGGTTTCGGCAGCACCATCGTTTCTCTGAGCTAGATCACGGCCGGTTCGAATAGCGGAAGCTGTATCTAACTGCGCCTTCACCAGAGTATTCACTGCTTCCGTAAAGCGATAGGCCGCTCCGTTGCATCCTTTCGTCACTTCGAAGGCGATTCGCTCGACCTGCTCGTCATTCAGAGAAAACTCCTTATGATCCTTGAGGTAACGGTAGGTTGTAATATACTCTCGGGCAGCACGACATTGAAAGGATACGACCTCTCCTTGCAGAGCCAAAGTTAGCAAGAATGATCCCAGCATGATACCTCCCTGTATCCAAAAACGAGCGGATCTACGATGCTTTTTTTACAGATTTGGAACTTGGGATAATCACGATCCGATCCCGCCCTCCTTCTTTCGCTTCATACAGACCTGCATCGGCGGAACGAAGCGCTTCCTGAACACCTTCATTCACACGATCGATTTCTGGTCGAAAGCAGTGAATCCCTTGCGACAAGGTAATGCGTTTGCGATTCGTCCCATTATCGTAAATTGTATGATTAACCATATCTCGCAGCCTCATGGCCACCTGATGGGCCCCTTCAGCATTGGTCTCAGGTAGTAGAATGATGAACTCATCACCGCCGTACCGCCCTGCAAAATCTACGTCACGGGTCACACGTCTGATTTGTCTCCCTAGCTCGCTAATCACAAAGGACCCCATAAGATGATCACAGTCGTCGTTGACCGTCTTAAAGTGATCAATATCAATCATGATCACAGAAAAGAAGGTCCCATAACGCTTCGCACGACGGAACTCCTGCTCTAGCTGTTGGTTGATATATCTCATGTTGTAGAGCCCGGTGAGATGATCCGTATTGGAAAGGCGAGTGAGTCTAGAGTTGGCTCGTCGCAGTTTGCGATTGAGATCTCTCAACTCATCCGTCATCGCTTTCACTCGCAAAGCTGCATGAGTCAAAGGCACGATATGATGAACCGCATCGCTCTTCGTGCCGAAGCCATCGGCACCCATACTCAGGGCGAGTTCGGTGGTTCCAGACTCGCTACCTGCAGTGAGCACGACAACCCCTAGGTAGTCCTTTCTCGCTCGGGATCGGACTTTCCGTAGCACATCGATACCAGACATCCCGGGGAGGTTGATATCCAGTACGAGAACATCAATCTTTTGCTGCTTGAGCATCTTCAGAGCCTGTTCACCAGTACTACATCGAATTACATCAAACGCCCGCGCAAGACACTTTTGTAGAATTTTTGCATCTACATCACTGTCTTCCACGACCAAAACTGTGTGGCGGGCCTCTTTCGTCATCCTTATCTCCCGTTGCGGACTCCTAATAAAGGAATCGGATATTTTTTGATCCAAAATCTGTTTTTCTTGTATTGTTTCGGCCTGGCCCGAAAGCCCAGGATTTGGCTTTCAGTTCGCGATGATATGAGGTAGATACATCGCTTTAAACCGTGCGGGAGGGAGTCACGATGGATGGTAAAACCTTATTATTTTGCCGACCTGGCTTTGAAAAAGACCTGGCAGCGGAGACCATGAACCACGCTAGCCATCAGCAGCAGGGAGCGTACTGCCAAACCCTAGACGGTTTAGGGCTGGTTTTGGTCAATAGACCTCATGCATTCCGACTATTGCTCGGTGATCTCATCTTCGCCCGCCAGCTTTACGAAACTGCCGAAAACATCAAAGACCTTCCAGATCACGACCGAGTCACTCCCATCGTTCGCTGGTTTCAATCCCAAGAGGTGGATCGATTTCAAGACATCATTCTGGAATCACCCGATACCAATGATGGCAAGGCCCTATCTCGATTTCTAAAGAAGTTCATTCACCCTTTGGCCAAAGGACTTAAGCAGGAGGGGATCACGAGGGCAAGCCAAGACAAAGACGCCCCCTGTCTGCACGTCTGCTTTCTAAGCTACCAAGAAGCGATCGCAGGAATATCATGGCGTGGTAATCAGTCACCTTATCCAGGTGGTATCCATCGGCTTAAGTTTCCCAAAGATGGTCCGTCACGCTCGACATTAAAACTCGAAGAGGCTTTCTTAGACCTACTGCCCGGCGGCCTGAAGCACCCTCTTTTTACAAAGGACAGTTGCACAGGTGTCGATCTCGGTGCAGCACCAGGAGGCTGGACCTACCAGTTAGTTAAACACAATATTTTTACCTACTCGGTAGATAACGGCCCCATGAGCCCCGACCTACTGGCATCTGGCTTAGTCGAGCACTGCCAGGAGGATGCCTATAAGTTCAGACCCAGGGGGAGGGCTGATATCCTGGTGTGTGACATGGTCGACCAACCTTCCCAGGTAACTAACCTAATTTACAAGTGGTTCTCAGAGGGCTGGTGCGATCTGGCAATCTTCAATCTGAAGCTACCAATGAAGAAGCGCTTCCAGGAAGCCCAGCAATGTCTCGACACCCTGGGAGCTTTGCAGCCAAGGATTTTGAGGGCAAAGCACCTCTATCACGATCGGGAGGAAATCACGGTGCTCATGGAGAAATAGGACGGCGAGACCAAATGGAAGGTTTTGGTTTTTCCGGGGGATATTCTCTGCTAAAACAGCCTAACCGGTCATTTTAACTAAAGGAGTCGAACCCCATGAAACAAGATTTTCTCCAAGCTCTCCACCAGCAAACCGAAGAGCTAAAGGGAAATGGCCTTTTTAAAAAAGAAAGAGTGATCACGACTCCCCAGCAGTCGCGAATCGAATCAGAAGGCAAGTCGGTTATCAACCTGTGTGCCAATAATTACCTAGGCTTATCCAATCACCCAGATCTTGTGGAAACTGCAAAAAAGTCCATCGACCAATATGGCTTCGGACTCTCGTCAGTCCGATTTATTTGCGGGACCCAGGATATCCATAAGCAGCTAGAAGACAAACTATCACAATTCCTAGGCACCGAAGACACCATACTCTATAGCAGCTGCTTCGATGCCAATGGTGGCCTGTTTGAAACGCTACTCGGTCCTGAGGACGCTATCATCAGTGACGCACTTAACCACGCCAGCATCATTGACGGCGTTCGACTTTGCAAGGCAAAGCGGTTTCGCTACGCAAATAACGACATGAAAGACTTGGAAGACAAGTTGAAGGATGCACAGGGCGCAAAAAATATTCTAATTGCCACCGATGGTGTGTTCTCTATGGACGGCTACATTGCCAAGCTAAACGAGATCTGTGACCTGGCAGATAAGTATGGAGCAATGGTGATGGTCGACGATTCCCATGCTGTTGGATTTGTTGGTGAGAGCGGTCGCGGGACTCACGAACACTGCCAGGTGATGGATCGCATCGATATCATCACGGGCACCTTGGGTAAGGCACTGGGGGGAGCGTCCGGCGGCTATACCTCCGGTCGGAAAGAGATCATTGCTTGGTTACGCCAGCGGTCGCGCCCGTATCTTTTTTCAAACTCGCTGGCCCCAGTGATTGCGGCAACGACGATTAAGGTGTTGGATATGCTGGAAACCGATCGTACCTTGATTGAAACTCTCCGTCGCAACAGTCAATACTTCCGTGAGAAGATGACCGAACTTGGATTCAAACTCTTGCCAGGAGAACACCCCATTATTCCTGTCATGCTCGGAGATGCCAAGCTAGCTTCCGAGATGGCTGATGCTTTGATGGATGAAGGAATTTACGTGATAGGCTTTTCTTTCCCAGTCGTTCCCAAAGGGGAAGCTCGTATTCGCACCCAGATGAGTGCTGCCCATACGCTCGAAGAACTACAACAAGCTGTTGATGCCTTTGCCAAGGTAGGGCGAAAGCTCGGCATCATTCAGTAGAGGAGACACTTATGTCGACATTAATGAAAGCACTGGTAAAACGTCATCGTAAGCCAGGCTTGTGGATGGAAGAAGTTAAGATCCCCGAAATGGGCCCGGATGACTTGCTCATCAAGATCAAAAAGACCGCAATATGTGGCACTGACCTCCACATCTATAACTGGGATCAGTGGTCTCAGAAAACCATTCCTGTTCCTATGGTAACCGGACATGAGTTTTTAGGTGTTGTGGAAAAGGTTGGTAGCCATGTCAAGGGTTATCAAAAGGGCGATCGCGTATCTGGAGAAGGTCACATAACCTGTGGCCATTGTCGCAACTGCCGCGCTGGCACTCGCCACCTTTGCCGAAACACCGTTGGAGTCGGAGTCAATCGCCAAGGTAGCTTTGCGGAGTATCTTGTTATTCCGGCACGGAATGCCTTTAAGATTCCAGACGATATCAGCGATGATATCGCTTCAATTTTTGATCCATATGGTAATGCCGTTCACACGGCCTTATCATTCGATCTAGTGGGCGAAGACGTCTTGATTACTGGTGCAGGTCCCATTGGAATTATGGCTGCTGCCGTAGCTCGCCATGCTGGTGCGCGACATGTGGTCGTTACAGATATCAATAATTACCGTCTCGACCTCGCTCAAAAAATGGGCGCAACATGCACCGTTAATGTAAAAGATCGTCAGCTCTATGATGTCATGCGTGAATTGAAGATGACGGAAGGCTTTGATGTTGGCCTAGAGATGTCTGGCAATGCCCATGCCTTTAACAGCATGCTCGAAAGCTTGAACCATGGCGGCAAAATTGCTCTTCTTGGGATCTTTCCAGATCAAGTGGCCATTGATTGGAGTTTGGTAGTATTCAAAGGTTTGCAAATCAAAGGCATCTATGGCCGTGAGATGTTTGAAACCTGGTACAAGATGGCATCCATGCTGCAAAGTGGCTTGGATCTTGAGCCTATCATCACACACCGCATGAATGTGGATGACTATGAGAAGGGTTTTGCCATTATGAACGAAGGATTATCAGGCAAGGTTGTTCTTTCCTGGTAGCTTCATTGGTACTTACCTCATTGGGGGCTTGGCTTAACAAGCCAGCTCCATCCATCAAGCCACTCGCTCTCCCAGCTGCTTCTTCCGTGGCAAACTGAGTCGAAAACACGTATGATTTTCAAACAGTTCGTAGTCGAGGCTACCACCATGCTGATCGGCGATACCTTTTGAAATGCTGAGCCCTAAACCTGTCCCCTGCCCTAGTTCCTTAGTTGTGAAGAACGGCTGCATCATCTTCTCTTGCACAACCGTGGGAATACCCTTACCGCTATCGACAATAAGAATATCGACCCGATCTGGAGTGGTTTGACACTCGATACGAATCCATGGCTCTTGATGGTTCTCCACTTCAGAGAGAGCATTACTGATAAGATTCATAAGAATTTGGGAAATTTCCGTCGGGCGACATTCCACGATAATCCCATCAACCTCAGGCCACTCTAGAGCCACTCCACTATACTTTAACTTTTCATGACACAGGGCTAGGGTTTCGTCGAGAATTTGAGAAAGGGCAAAAGGCTCCATGGGATCACCCTCGGAGTTCCGAGAAAACGAGCGCAAACCTCGAATGATCTTCGCGATCCGCTCCGCCGTGGAGACAATCTTACTCAGACCACTGACCATCATCTCAGGTGTATCGCGCTTTCGCTCCACGAGCTGAAGTAGTTGTTGCGACTTGCCACTGATGATGGCTAAGGGGTTGTTAATCTCATGGGCAACACCAGCTGCCATTTCACCCAATGACGATAGTTTCGAGTTTGCCAGAATCTTCGCTTCCTGCTCCTTAATAGTCGCAGCTCTAGCTTTTTCTTCAGTGATATCCTGCATAATACCGAGAACTTTTACTGTACAGCCCCTCCTGTCCCGCTCAATGTCCATGAAGCTTTTTACATCGATGATCTTGCCATTATCCGCTCTGACCATCTGATACTCTAGTTCGATAGCAGCCTGGGATGCAGTTCGAGTAGATATATAGGCTTCTCGAATAATCTGACGAGAGTCTGGGTGAATAAGGTTTTCATCCACAGGAATCTCCTTAAAGGCTAGGCCCGTATCCAAGCCGCAAATACGACAGAAGTCTTCAGATAGTATCCAAGTCTGCCGCTCAGTAAGAAGCTCGAAGCTACCAAGCTTGCCAATCAGGTGGGTTTTCCTGAGTAGATTGTTTTGATAGCGAACCTCCTCAAACAAACGATCATTAAAGTTCACAAGGTTCCACGTTAAGATCGATGAAAGGAGGAAAACACCGAATTGTGAGACAAAAACCAGCCCCGATTTAAACTCCTTACTTGTATCGATGGGTGTTGTGAATACCGTTTCGTTAAAGTGGCAGATGATAAGCAGACTTAGGGAGAGCCCAGACCAAAAAATCTTGTAGGGTTTGGCTTGATGGTTCAGAAGAGGAAAGGCAAAGAAACCTCCGACGATGTAGTATAAATATGTTTGGCAGCTGGAGCCGAAAGTCTCATTAACGATAAACACTAGGACATTTCCGATAAAGAACGCACTCTGCTGCCCCAACCAAAGGAAGCCTCGGCTATTGCAATAAATCGCGAGTAAATAGAGGACTCCCGCTAAGAACATAGGGATAATATGAATAAGTCCCACGAACGGCCCTAGACCAACAACATAGCAGAAGCAAATGCTAGCAAGTAAAAGGCACACGACGTTGAGGAGCTTGAGCCTCTCACGCTCCTCATGGCCCGATACATAGTTTTCACCAGCTTCCACCAATGCTTGGATAGTAGAAGCAACAGCTAACCTAAAGTTCATAGTGACTCTAATCGTCATCGTGGTGTCTTTCCATTTGTTCGGGATAGTTACGCAGGTACTTGAGAATGAATACTCATTTAATGTCACCGAGTTTGGCAGTCTTAAATAAAATTAATAATATTCACCACCTAAAGTGCTGATATACTATTCTCTACCAAGAATCGATACCGGCTTTAAGGAGAAAAGGAGGGCGCTTTGGAAGCTGCTGCCCCAGCCAGTGCACGAGCTTATACCAGGCTTGTCTTAAAAATCTATGACCTTTGGGTGCTGAAGATCTCGAATCGCTTTTTCTGGAACTGCCCTACCAAGCGCCAATTGGAGCATTTCCAGCGATTTCAATCCTTGAATCATCTTGATGTGGGAGTCGGCACCGGCTACTATTTGAATCGCAGTAAAATTACAAAATCAGCAGTTCGCCTTGGTTTAATGGATATCAATCGCAATAGCCTCGATTCAGCTGAGAAAGTTCTCTCTCGCTTTAGCCCAGAAATTTTTATTCATGACATCCTTAGGCCCATTCGACAAGACATCGCACCATTTGATTCTATCAGCCTGAACTATGTGATCCACTGTCTTGAAGGCCCCATGATGAAAAAGGAGCCTGCAATCAAAAACCTCAAATCTATCCTTCAGCCATTCGGTATTCTCTTTGGAGCTACAATCCTCGGCCAACAAAAACCATTTAATTTCCCAGGCAGGGTCATTCTTGAACTATACAACCGCAAGGGAGTCTTTGGCAATGAGTACGACAGTCTCAATAGCTTACGGAGTATGTTGAGCAATCACTTCAAGTATGTTGAAACCAAGGTTATCGGCAATGTTGCGCTATTCGCTGCGAGCGACGAACCTATCCTCTCCTAGGCCGGCTCATAACAGCAATACGCCACATTTTCATATGTGAATTTCCGGGTCGATCTGTGTCCCCCAAAGCACAGGTGGGACCCCACTTTAAGCCAACAAATCAAATTTAATCCAATACTTATAGATAGTTATGTTCGGCACAGCCCTTGCGAAAGGCATGGTATGGGTGTGACGCCCAGACCATTAACCAGACCAAAGGACAAGACAAATGAAATTGATTAACATAAGCCTAGCTATTGCACTCTTCAGCCTATTACAAGCATGTGGCGTTGCCATTCACTCAAGTGGGAGCCACGATAGCCCACCAGACTATATTAGCTATAAGATCTATGAGGTCTATAGCAACAACAGAACAGAGTTTATTTATAGCGATTGTATCAACCTAGATAACTTTTCTGATGACGAAGGTACTGTTCATATCGATACTCCCTATGTTGGCGAGGATCTTGTGATGAAGTGGGATCATTTTGGTGGCGATATCACTTTCACCTTTGAAGACAACTTTACCTTTCTCTATGCAGCGAGCTATGACACTTACTATTTTCGGGATGGAGGTTTCCAAAGATTTGATATCAGCACCGGTTTCCATGACTACCGCATCACACTGGATGGACCTTACTGTCTCTAAATCCAACTTAAGACTAGCTAAGCAGCGATTGGAGTCACACTAATCGCTGCTTTCATCTCTTCCAAAAGTCGCTGTTCCTCAAACTGAAAAACTTGGAAACCACACTCCAAAATTTCTCTGTCAACAAATTGAGGCTCGTCTAATAGAATATGGCTCCATTCATTTGAAAACCGTAGCAGTGAACTAAATGTACTCTTGGTAAATGAGGTATGATGATCATCAATGATCTCGATCAAGTCATTCGGAAAAGCCCAGATAATGCCTGCGACAGTGCCCAGCATTCGATGATTGAATGCTAGTTCACCTTCGACCATGTTCCAACTTAGATCAGCATCCAAGCTAGTCTTGATGAGACGATCAATAAGCCGAGGCTGGTAAAATCCTAACGCAAGCTTACCCACATTCAATAGAGAACCATAGATAAACGCTAGCTCAGCACATTTCGGGAAAAATTTCGGGCAAAGGTAACTGGCAACTCTTCCAGTCATAAGAGATTTCCTCCAAAACTTTTCAAAAGAAAAGATCTTCGCCTTGAATGAAAAATCTTTGACCGTTGCCATCAAGACAAATTGCTGCAATTCTTTTCTACTCAGATAAGCAATTGCATGAGCTAGCTGTTGAACGCGGCCAGCCTTCCCTCCGACCTTTAGATTCGCTAAATGGAGGATTTCCGCAGCCAATGCTGGTTCGCCTCGGATGGCGTCCGCCAGTGCTTGTGCCGATAGACGTTCGTCTAGCACCTTCTCCTGAATTTCGAAAATCTGCGCCGAAACTCTAGGCAAAGAGTCATCCATTTTCATCTCGCCAAATGCAAGTTTCTGCTCCGGACTCATCAGCTTTGTCGGGCTAAACCAGTCAAACAACTCACCTTTGATGGTGAGGGTCGATCCACAGCTACAGTTGAACATAATCACACGATTCAAGCAGGTTCTCCACCGTGACGTTCCGCTGAGGAAATCACGCTCTGAACTAAACTTTCGACCACAAGTCTTACATTCTTTCATTAGACAACTTTTCCAATTGCTTGCCGCAGCTTGAAGTGCGGCCCGTTATCCCTTAGCTTCTCTGCTTCCATACATAGGCCTTGAACATCGAAAAACAAAAGATGACAGCAAATATCTCCTTGCTGCGCCTGAAGAGCATTTGTCAGTGAACTTAGCTCCTGATCGATATCCACAAGTTCTTGTTCCTCATCCTGAGCCTCGCCATCCCTCACAGGTGATTGATGTAGCTCTTCAAAACTGGTATTGAAGGTGAGCGACCGCCCCTCCTGCAAGCATACCTTTACCTTAGCCAGCAATGACTTAATCTTCTTATAGATTCCAAAGTCACCATCGCCCAAGGAAGCCAAAGTTGACTCAGCCTTCACTAAGTCGCCATAGCGAGCATAGGCCATGGCTAAGTTATAACTAACAATCTTATGAAGCTCTTGATGGTCTTTATTGAAGGACACCAAAGTGTTTTGATACAAGTTGATACCATCCTCATACCGGCCGTTTCTAGCCAAGGCGACCGCCCGATTGTTCATATCGCGAACAATGCTAGGAAGGTGATCGATTTCTTTAAAAAGACTCCTCGACGTCGCAGTTTCACCTTTTTCTAGAGCGAGGCGACAATCAACTTGCTTCACTAACTCTGATTCACCATCGATCTCTTTTGCTTTTTGAACCGCTCCTTCGAAGTCCTCATCCTTGCCTAGCTCCAGATTTATGTCCGCAATATCGATCAATCGCTTGATATTCGCTGGCGAGAGCTTTTGAGCCTTGTCGAAACAAAGGAGTGCTTTTTCGAATCGTGACAATTTAAGGTAAGTTTTACCGAGAAGATTGAGAATTTTCAAGTCTTCAGGGCGCTGTTTTAAAACCGTGAAACAAAGGTTGACTACCTTCTTAAAATCTCCTTCCACAAACTTAAGTTGGGCTTGGACAGCAATTTTATCGATGTTATTGATACGAGGGTCCTTCAAAAACTCAAAGGAAAGTCGTTCCGCTTCTGCGAACTTTTCTTGATCAAGCAAACGTTGGATCTTTAGCTCATAAGATCGCTGTTCTGAAGGCTTGCGATTCTGTTGAATACACCAAATCAAAGTCGCATAAAATTTATCTGATTCAAAGGGCTTGTGAAGAAGGTCATCAACTCCCATTTCCTTGATGAGGTTAACATCCTGTTTGTCTACCAAAGAACTCACAATGATAATTGGAACTGAGGACAATCCATGATTGCGAATTCTTTGGATCAATACAGGTCCGGTAATTCCTGGAACGCGCCATTCCATAAAAATAGCACTGGGCTCTGGCTGCTGCTTCAAGCTCAAGAAAGCAGTATCGCCATCTTCGAAACACTCGATGGACTTGCCCCCAATATGGCTTAATAGCTCGCTAATATGATGGAGGGCATCAGTATCAGAATCGATAACCACACACCGCTTGAGAGACAAGCAGTTTTGAGCCTTGCCCTCTCGCAAAGCTGTATCAAGTGACGCATCTATTGAATTGCGAATTCTGTCGCAAAGTGGCTTAAGTTTAGGGTTGAGTATCTCCACTTGTTGCAATGTAAGCAGAGCATCTTTTTCCCGATCATTGAGTTTCTGAGCTTCTGCCAGTGCCAGCAGACATTGACTCGACCCTGGGAATAGACTCAGTAAGTTTTGCTCAAAGATGAGGCGATTGCGATAGCTTCTCGATTCATCTAGATACTTTCTAAGGTATTCGGCTGAGGTAAGAATATCGCTCTTCTTTTTAATAGAGAATAGGGAGAACAGGTCTTCAAACTCTCCAACGATGTTTTCTTTCACATAGGCCTTCCTGTGCCACGAGAACAGCCCTAGTTCAAATGCCAAGGGCAATACATACTCTTCTGTGTCTGACTCAATTAAAACACTGGTTCGGACCCGCCGCAGCTCTGGTTGTTTCACGATGATGTCAAGGAGGTGAATGAAATTCACATCGTCATTGATCAAGGTGGACGTAATGAGCCAGTCCACAGTTTCCACTTCAAGAATATGCAAAGCATCCTTACCCTTCGATGCAAGCATGATATTATTGAATCCCATGTCTTTAAGGACATCTGAAATCATTTGCCGCACTGTCGAAGCTGGTTCGACGAGCAAAAGCCTTGCTCTTTCTTTATCATGCAGCATTTCTGCCCCCGCGCTCACTTTCCAAAATTAAAGGAATAGAGCTTAGTGGTGACGCCTTTTCTAGCCATGCCTTAACCGAAGCACCTTGATCGTCGAGAGACAAAAACTCGATCATGATCCCAGGGCAAATTTCCTCATCACGATATTTGCTGTGGTTTGCCCAATAGATTTTTCCAACCCCGACAAGCAAGGGTAGTTTGGGGTCTTCATGATCAATATTGAAACGAACAGTGTCACCCCGATTGTACCCAGTCCAATCTCCGCACAGAAAGAAACCATCACGGCCCAGGCGAATAGTACGATCTGCGTTTTCATTCTCCAAACGAGTTTCAAGAAGCTTTAGGTGAGCAACCGCCTCTAATTCACTTTCCAAGTGGTTTTTTCTTAGGCGCCTACGGATCGCATCGCTCAATTCAGAAAAGTCTACAGGCTTTGCAATGATATCGCTGGCACCAAGATCTCGTAATCTATAGTTTGGCACATCAGAATAGCCAGTAAAGACCACGATGGGAAGCTGTCGAACCTTCATAATATCTGCGATCAACACGTCACCAGTCATTTTCGGCATGCGAATATCAGTTACAAGAATATCAACCTTGTGCTGCCGAAAAAGTTCAAAAGCCTCTGCCCCATCCTTTGCTTCAATGACGTGATAACCCTCTTCATGGAGGAAGATAGAAATGGAATCAAGAAGCATCGCCTCATCTTCCGCAACCAGTACCGTAGGACGCTCATCAAGTTTTTGCTCCATGGCCTTGACCTCTCTTTCGAATATTAACACAGAACCTGAATCTAAGCGTTCTTCCGGCTCGATGAAAGGATCGAAACGGCTGCCAAAGAATGCTTGAAAAGCCTTCACCTCGAACCTAGAACGGATGCTTCCGCTAATAATTTTCTGCCAGCGGCTGATGACATGATCCCCTGACTGACCGATGAGTAGTCTCAGGGCACGAACTTCATCCAACCGGTGCTCGATCATTTGTCGATAAAGGTCGAAGCTTTGTAAGTTGGCTGAAAGAAGTGCTTTGCGCTGCCTTAGTTGTGGATTGAGAGCAAGGGGCGCACAATCAAGCCAGCGATTGAACTTCCGACCGACATCATCAGCCAGGTTTTCTAAGCATGGCACCACATTGGTCGCCCGTTCTACTGCCAGCAAGAAATCCAGTATCTCACTATCGGGGCAATAGTCATCACTCCAATCCACAGACAACAACCTTTCAAGGCGAAAATCGATAATATCGTCGATCACGTGAAGCTGCTTCGTAAGCTCTGAGAAGTCAGTGAAAAGCTCTACAGTCAAGTTATCATTTTCTTCAAAGCTCATGGGTAACGACGGTAGAAGACTTTCGATATAAAAGTAAATACCTTGGATTTGAAAGGTCACATGATCGAATGTTGTACCCACAAATGCACCGTAGGATTGCCAAAATTCTAAGCTGGTGGGATACAGAGGTCTGAGATCTACCTGAGTGAGAACGTGATTAAAGAAGCATGCAAGTGTCTGCTCGTTTAGGAAGTGGCTACCGTTACAAGATTCGCTCTGTCCGAGGTTCTTGATCAGGTCGAGGACTGGTAAACTGCGACATCTGTCTCTCTCCACACCAGCCGATCCACCAGTTCGCTCCTCTACTCTAATTTGATCTACTTTTACGTGGGAGGGAAGTTGACCTGTGATAAAGATTTGCTTTAGAACACTGAAGCGCACCTGATTGATCACAAAGACAAAATGAGGATACATATCCACCTCTGCAATCAGCTCGTTAATTGCACTTCTAGTGATAAACTCTACTTGAAATAGATTGAGTTCTACGAGAGCGTGGGTGCGATCCCGGAGTCTTGCCAAAGGGCCAAGATCGGATACAATCCCTAAGGCATTTTCCTTAATAAATATGGATAGATCGTACTTAGATTTCAAAGTTCTGCCTCCCGATGATTCTCAACGGTTGACTCGAACATCGAAATAAGTCTTCAGATACGTCGGAACATCTTAAGCGGATCGAACACTTCTTGGGGTGGGAATTTTGGAGTCATTCTATCAGGTCAGAGCCGCCCTCTATAGCTTTACAAATTTGGAATAGTTTCCATCATGGCTCCCAAAGCAGAGGGCGGACGTTCGCTTTCTCTATGGATTAGCTTGGGAAACCCAGGCTTCCACATAATAAGCCACGGTCCATATGTCCTCTTCGCTAAGCTGGTCCCGAAAGGCGGGCATCTCGCCCTCACTTCTACCGTAGTTAATGGTATAGACAAGATCCTCGATGGATGAGCCGAATTTTAACTCCCACTCTCGGAGGTTGGTAGGGGCAATGGAAAGCTGTCGCTCTTCTGGCCCATCACCGCGACCCTCAACTCCGTGGCAACGAGAGCACTGCGCCATATAGATTGCCTTACCTTTATCGGTGTTATCCTTCGTATACGCAAAGTCTTGGCCATCGTTTTCGATCTCTTTCATCTTCAGGATCTGAACCGGAGTTACCTTCTTTTTCTCAAAGATTGCCCCGTCTTCATCGGGTTGCCCTGTTGGCTTAGCCATAGAATGAACTTCATCTTGCGGCGCTTCGACAGTATCAGCAGGAGCGTCAGCCTCCGGCTCCTGACTCTGGCTACACCTGGTACAACTACCCAGACCCCAGCTCAGCATAGCAATCATGGCGATGCGTTGAATCATGACAACTCCTTTTTTTTGGCGATAACCTATTTTATCGCTCAACGTGCCCTAGAATCAACTGTCCTAGGGATTGTGACCTTGAGAAGCCTAGAATTCTTGGCTATGATGCTTGCCTGATTTTTGGAGGTTGATACACTGACATGTTAAGAATGCTGAAGCGTTTGCTGGGAATGAAAGTTCAAACACTAAGCCTAGAGCAAAAACTCTTTAAAAATATTTTGGTCGACAAATCGACACAAGACTATTTCCAGTGGAAACCTGACAAAAATAACTAGTGGAAGCACGTCGTAATTGACAAGGAGGCTGTTCCATGATTCCTTGATGTTTCACATGACGAATGGGGAATTCAATGAGAGTCATCAAGGTCGTAATACTGTCTCTTTTTACCACGTGCATTCTCGCTGTTGCTGGAGCGTTTTGGTACGAGTATGAAGCTCTTCCCATGAGATCGGGAGAGATCAAAAGTGTTGGCATCAAAGGTGACACCCAAGTCATATTCAACCAGTGGGGCGTTCCCCACATCAATGCCGAAAGCCGTCATGATGCTTATTTTGCTCTCGGTTACTTGCACGCTCAGGATAGGCTTCTTCAAATGGAAGGGATTCGGCGCATTGCCCAGGGTCGCATCGCGGAGATTGCAGGACCTGAGCGCCTTGAGACCGATATTTTCTTTCGGAGCCTTGGGATCCATCGGATGGCAAAGGACTTGGTGGCGTCAGCTGATCTCAAACACCCTGCCTTCCAAGACATGAGTTCCTACCTTGCTGGTGTGAATAACTATGTGGAAACTGGCAAGCTTCCACTGGAAGTCCTCCTCGGGCCAGGTCGGCCACAACCGTTCACATTGGAAGATATTATTTCGGCTGCCGCCTATATCTCTTATACTTTCGACCGTGGCCTCAAGACCGACCTTTGGCTCTATCAAGCTGGGTCAAAGATCAGCCCAGCCCACATGGATGATTTAGACTTCGGCGCCGACTCGAACAATCTATCTCACAGGCAACCTGAAGTGTCCCGATTATTTCGGGAGCGCATCGCGCAGGTAGAAGAATCTATCGATACTTATGGGAGGTTTCAGGGAAGCAATGCCTGGGTCGTTTCTGGAGAGAAGTCACAATCAGGTAAGCCTATGCTTGCCAATGACACCCACATTAGATTTTCCAACCCCTCCATCTGGTACGAGGCTTACCTAAAAGCGCCCGACTTGGAGATTTATGGTCACTTTCTGCCTTTGATTAGCCTCCCCCTCTTAGGTAACAATAGCAGTCACGGCTGGGGGCTTACGATCTTTCACAACAACGATATCGATCTTATACTGGAAACTCCCGATCCCCATAGACCAGGTCATATCCTGAGAGGTGAACAAAGCATTCCCTTGGCAAGCAGACCCGAAACCATCAAAGTCCGTGGCGAGGAGCCCCATCAGTTTACCGTACTAAGCAGTGACAAAGGCCCTATCATGGATCACCTCTTGGACGGCCAGTTGCTAAGCGTTCGCTGGACCTTTCAACAGGTAACCCCTGAAACATTCCATGGCCTTTACGAACTCCTTAGTGCAAGCGACATAGCATCTGCTGAAGCTGCGGTCCAAAAAATTGCAGCCCCGTCGCTCAACGTTTTATATGCGAATCGATCAGGAGACATTGGCTGGTGGACAACAGGCTTGATTCCCCAGCTTAATCGGGTGGAAGATCATTTTCAGGTTGCCGCAGCGGATAAGTTCCAAACCAGCTTTCGCAGCTTGAACAGCAACCCGCATCAGGTGAACCCGGCAAAAGGCTTTCTATCATCTGCCAACGAGCAACCAGCCGATGGTGTTCCTGGTTATTACTCCTACCCAGAACGAGCTCAACGATTAGAATTTTTGCTTGGTAACGCTCGATCTTTCACGGTGGACGATTTCAAACGCTTTCAAAATGACACGAAAATCAGTTTTCACCAACCCCTTGTCATAGCTCTTAAGCGAACTCTGTCGAGGCAAGACCCAAAGGTGTTGCTCAGCAAAGAGGCCATAGCAATTCTTGATCGCTGGGAGGGAGAGCACCATACCCAGGATATTGCACCCACCATTTTTTCTGAATATATCTATCAGCTGGTCGCTGCAACATTCAGAGATGAGATGGGAGCCGAGCTTTTTGAGGAGTTTATCGACCGCGAGATCGCCTTAAAAAGCCTCATGAGCGTATCTCGCAAGCCCTATTCGCCCTGGTGGAACAACGTCGAAACCCAGTATCGCGAAACGATGAACGACGTGATCATTGAAGCCTGGCGTAAAACCCTGCGGGCCTTATCAGAAAAGTATGGTCAAGAGCTTCAAACGTGGGTTTGGGGGCGCCATCATCAAGTGAGTTTCGATCATCCCCTGGGAAAGATCCCAGTCCTAGGATTGTTCCTAAACTTAGGTCCCTATCCTGCACCAGGAGGAATGGAGACGTTAAACCAAATCGCCTATCGCTTCGGCACCGGATCAGCAAATGCTGTTCATGGACCTGCGACCAGGAGAATCATTGATTTTGCCAAGCCCGAAGAGTCTCTCTCAGTTCTACCAACGGGGCAATCGGGGCGATTTCTTGACCCTCATTACCGGGATCAAGTCGACTCATATCTCTCGGGAACCTATCGACGGGCGCTACTCAACCCTGACCCTTCCACAGAGGGCTACAGCCAGCTGTGGCTCAAGCCACAGATCAAGGAAAAAATGCAGGTGAGCACCAAGGCTCAAGATGGAGCTAGTCCTCAATAACGAAGAGAGCTAGCTGTAGAGTCTGGCCACTATAGCTGCCGGTACCATCTCCTACGGGGCAAGATTCGGCAGGACAAAGAACCAGGGCTAGTGCTTTTTGGTCTGGGGACACAAAGCCAAAAGTTTTAAGACTTGTGCCCTCAATATCAGACGTTCCTTCGATAAAGCCCAGTGCTTGGGCAATGGGTGTATTTGTATTTGGGCTTAGGGTCGCAACCAAACCCTTTTGCCCAAAGGTACCTGATAGAGACACGGTTCCATCAGCATAGCTTAGCTCGACGCTGTCAACAAACGCAGTTCCGACCTTGGCATCAACACCAGAGCTTGTCATTTGCACACTGTAGCCTTGGTAACTGCCCACCATGGCCTCCCAGGTCACAGCCTCTGTTGGTATCGCTGTACTCGGCACCCGTTGTAAGATACGAGTGTTGAATACCGCTTCGCCGGTTTTTGCCTCAAGCATAACTCCATAGTCGAAACTAGGGGTAAAAACCCAAGGGCCCGCTTTGGTGATGTCTGATTCATCGAATACATTGGCTGCTACCGTAGTTCTGAGGTCACCGAAGCTATAGCCGGGCAGAGGGACCAGATCGACCCCATTGATTTGAAACTTAGAAACCACTCCCTTATCGCCAGAAAAAGCACCGTAGACAAGATCTGGCCCAGTTTCCGTAGGGTTTTGAAAATCCGAGTATAGATCGAACTCATAGCCGTACCAGGGCCCTGAGCCAGCATCTGATAGGCCTAAGGATTCCGCAACCGCTGCGGATAGATACACGGCTTGAAAGCGACCTAAGTAGCTGCTGCTAAAAGACACCTGGGTGCCCTGATCTTGAATCGCGTCACTACCAAGCAAACCCCAATCCCAATTTCCTAATTCGTTGATCCCCCGATACAAAACGGCGAGATTGCTACCGTCTTCTGTAGGTTTGGGTATCGATAGATTAAAAGGGGCGGAGACTCCAACCAAAGTATCTGGCTTAAGCTCGACTGCTGGTCCTGCTGCTGTAACTGTTAATTCTGCATCTAATTCGAAAATTCTTTGAAGCTCGTTGTTACTAAGGGATATCCCCTCTTGCAGGGTTAGTTGGAAACTTTCGCTAAAAGTGCCCGCTGGAAATTGCACCACGGTTCCAGCGAATGAGGATTCCGCGGGAGCCGCCACCTCTTGATTTGCACCTGGATCTACCTGAAATACAACTCGACTGCTATCTGAACTGAGAACAGCAACGCCACCACCACTATCATCGGAGTCTTCTTTACAATTCCCAACTATGAGACTGATCAGAATCAATGGAATGAGTATTTTCATCTATTGGACTCCTATGGAATTTTACGAGAGAAGTATCGGGTTTAAATGCTATTACTTAAGAGAGTCAGGTCTTCTACTGAGTATGGGACATTGCCAGTATAGATCGGCTGTTCGTACTCGATACACATCGAAGTGAATCGGCAGTCGTATAGATATTGCCTTATAGCAAGAACAGGGTTGTTGATGCCAAAAATCTTCAGAATCTTCACAATAATTTCTGCAATATGCTCAGCTTGAGGCCATCGATTCTGTGGCTTGATCTGCAAGCAGCCATGAAGCAATTGCTGAAGGGCGTCTGATAGGGTTCTTGAATCACACTTTAAGCTTGGCTGATATTGGTTCATTAACTTGAAGATCTCAGTCGCATGGTCTCGTGATCTGCCGAGAAGAATGGGCTTGACGCCATTGATCATCTCAATGAGATGAAGGCCTACCACGTAAAGATCTGAATATGGGCCAATAGCCTGGCTCGTCACATGCTCCGGGGAGTAGTAGCCAGGAGTCCCCACAAGTTCATACTTGAAGCGATCCGTAGCTAGGTCGCTCACGAGACCATAGTCAGAAATCACGAGAGACCCGTCCCGGTTCAACAAAATATTTCCTGACGAAAGATCGGCATGGATCATGTCCCGAAGGTGAAGGTAGTCTAGAGCCTTGAGAACCTCGTAGACAATTGCCAATGCAACCAATGGAGGTATCCGCCCGACCTTTTTTAACAAACCCTTGAGAGGCCAGCCATCGACAAACTTTGTGACAAAGTATACATGGGGTGGCTCAGCTTTAAAGTCGAGCATCTTGAGCAGGTTTGGGTGATCAAGCTTAGAAGCGACCAGCATTTCATGCTGCAAGATACCAATGAACTTTGGATCGTTTTCCAGACGGGCATGGAGCTTTTTAATCGCTACCTGCGACGAGTCGAGGGTGTTGAGAGCGCGAAACACTTCTCCCAGCGCACCTTCGCCAATTTTCTCCTGCAATATATAAGGTCCAATCTGCATAACGATTTATTTTTACCTAAGAAATTTGACTACGTTTCGGAAATTTCTAAGGCCGAGCTTTGAAATTCATGTAATGAGGGTCATTCCAAGAATTTAGCAGCAAACAATAGTCTAATTCCCTGCTTCCTAAGGCAAAAAAGCCTCTTGGAATCATACTCACGACAAGATTCGAACTCTGCCAACCCTTTGATATTGCAAGATTAGTTCCATTTTTCGAGGGAATACGAGCGTTTTCAAGGACTTGAAATGATAAGTGAAAGCCACAGCCGCACAAGGCTGTGACGAATGAGTGTCCAATCTCTGGGCACTTGCGTTTGTTTGCTAGACTATAATTGGCGTTCCTAAAAGACTACCTTGATCGTCTAGCTCTTGATCCAGCAGAGTTTGACTATTAGTGGTGCATAGAGACCAAGGCTATAGTTTTTGCTCGGATAGCGCCAGTAGCTTTCTAGATAAGGCTTTCAATAGTTCTTCTCTGCCAGTGATGTGAGAAACTTCGTCAATACTATCGATAATCCTTCTCATGACTATAAGGTCAGTAGTGTTATCTATAATTTTGGCGAGAAACTCTGCACGATGAATCGAGGCGCCAACCTCGTCTAGATTATCTAGAACATCGATGACGACTGCATTGGAGAAGGATTTCCTCACAAGTAAGGAGGTCATCATTTCTGTTCTCGTCGTTGACGCAGGAGAATCAGCTAAGATGTCTTTAACAGCATCATGTTTCTCTATTCTCCTCTGGGCATTACTTGAAACTCGAAGATCCATTTCTAGGATCAACCTATCGACCTCTTCTTTGGTACTTGGACGAAACTCACCATCTTTTTTCGTCCTTACCGACCATACACCGTCAACTCTCTTGGCTTCAATGTATTCGCCAGGAGAAGATTTTGTATAGTGGTAGGAACTACTGAAACCAGTTAGTAGCAGACCCATAGCTAGATAAGCTAGCAGTTTTGTCATGTATCTAAACTCCAGTGTTTTTCGATTAGTCGATTGTTGACGATGATCTTGATCTCCCTACCTACAACTATCAGCGAATAGATGACTCCAAGGCACAGCAGCAGGCCGAGCTGGAGTCTTTCTAGGTTAACAAGGACTGGCCTTAGAAATGCCGTGTAGCTGTTGTAAAGAATGTGAAAGACTACCGCTGTTGAAAGTGAGTATCTTTTATATAGCATCCCAAGAAGTAGGCCAGACAAAAGCAACTGACTTGCTGTCTCGGCCCTATGTATGAGGGGGATTTCGAGCTGGTATAGGGAAACATGGGAAAGCGTAAATACTATAGAGGAAATAAGTATCTTGAATCTGAAGTTCAGCTTTGCTAACAGGCCAATCAGCATTACTCTAAAGAGTATTTCCTCCATTAGAGCAGAGGTAAATATTGTATATATAATCTTTAACGGAGGCTCCAGACTGAGCTTGTGTGTGTACTGAATCTCGATGCCGTCAACATAAATTGCTTCTTTCGAGGCAAATAAGAGCATGATGACTATCGATAAGAGGATGCTTAGCGAGGTAGCTTTATTGAGACCAGAGAGACTAGTACTACCGAGTTTAGGAAATCCTCTATTGAGAACCAAGTAAGCTGATAGAACAACGGCAAGACTTAGCCAATGAGGAATATCGACTTGCCAATGGTAAAACAGCGGTGCCGATAAGCACAGTAAGCCTACGACAACTATTTCAAAGGCAAGTCTCATTCTACAGCTACCTCCGGTTAAATGATATCGAGGTCATATAGTTCATCGAGAGAGTCGACTTCGAATGAAACGCCAGATTCATGGGACGTTAAAGTTCGCTCTTGACCGCGGGAATTCACATAAAAGAGGTGAATGGACACTTTATACTTCTTGTCAGAGTCACCAGACCGAATGTTTTGGATACGAATCATTGAGCATGGGTTACTGCCTCGGTAGCTATCAACTTTGCACTGTTTCGTCTTTTTCTTCTCAAGTATGTTACCGTCTTTATCAGTTACAATTTTCTCCTCGATACTTGCCGAGTAGCCTTCGCCTCGATCTTGGAAGATAGCTGCAAACTCATCAATAGCAGTGAGGACCACATCAATGAAACCGCTATTGATTTCGCCGATTTTTTTTGCTTTTTTCTTATGAGTCTTATTTCGGTTTGACCTAGCCTTGGCCTTCTCACTCTTCGATTTGCCATTCGATCCAGAGCTTGCGCTACCGCTTCCGCTAGATGACCCACCGCGACCCAGGCCAGTGCCGCCCATCGATGGTCCAGGTTTTGGAGCCGTTATGACAATTGTCTCCATTGCTGATGCGGTTGGAGCAAGGCTAAACAAAAGGCTAGCTAGAGTCAACTTCTTCAACATACTTCGTAGTCTCCCAATTCGGGTGCAAATTACAACTCAACATTCATCGAGTCAACAACTGGAAACTGTGAGTACAGGTTTTCAAGCCCTAGAGTCAACGAGCCTGGTCAAGAAAAATCTGCACCGTGGGGCGAAAAACCTGTTCACAGTGAGTAATTACGTGTGCTACGTTCCAACTGGGTAATTGACTAAGGAATACGAGGCATTTGGATGGATTCTTTTCTTTCGGATAATATGGTAGCAGAAATTCAAACTATCTATGATGAGTACTTACTACGCTATAAGTGCAAGTCAGCTTTCTCGCAGATAGCCAAAAGGGCTAATGTATCAAGAAGTACTGTCACGCGATTCATTCAGGGAGAAGCTAAGCCTCAGTTCGAAAATCTCGTTGCTATTATGGCAGTCATGTTGAACAAAAGTGACCTAGCAGCGTTTATTGAGAAGCACTTTCCAGAGATGGGCTCCATCCTCAAATCGACATATCAACCAGACAGCGATGGTTCAGTGCATCTCAACTCAGATAGTCTCACGAGACACCTTACAACAGAAGTAGGGGACTTGATTTACAACCTAGCCTCTACGAATGAGGGAACCACAAGAAAGCAGATTGAGAGATTGCGAGGCCTAGCAGGACTGGACTCTGTCGACGAGTTACTGGAAGAGGATCATCTGCAGATAGACACAGATGGTAGGATCTCGAACAAAGAAAAAGAGTTTGCTCTATGGGATTCAAAGACAGTTATGAGGGGGATATCATTCGACCTCGATAGGTTTGACTCAGGGCTTTTAGGCACAAGTGGTGCTGCGATTGTAAGACATACAGAGTCATTAAACATGGAAGGTCTATCTGAGGTAAAGAAGGCAATCTATAGAGCTTCACAAGAAATATCACGAATTAAGCATGATCCCCGTTATCAGGGCAACATTCCCTTTTACGTGTCCGCTGTATTTAATCTCTTCGATAAAGAAAACTTTGGTGATGATGAGGTGAAAAAATGAGATTACTAATTCTTGCACTCGTTGGTTTCAGTCTTCCTGCTTATAGCGGGCAAGGAACAGTTATGAAGGAAGCATTGAACCCTTCTCAATATCGAAAAGTTTTGCGGCAAGCGATTCTTGGAGGTGAGATCAACTTAAGAGATGAACGACTCTCTGTTGACAGATCTTCTCTTTCAATAAGGACCAAGAAATTTGAAGCCTTTGGAGGTGATGAAAAAGTCTTCTTGATATCCGAGAGGGCAGACGAAGATCTTTCAAAACTCGATCGCTAATCTTTATGCCGGGGGGCAGCGTCTAAGCGTTGAAATCGATACTCCCAGCGACATGGCAGCGGCACCGATAGACAGAAACATGTCGACAACTCAGATAGTTAAGATGATCAAATCCATGCAGAAGTATGGGTTTCAGCTAGGTTTGTCAATATTTTTTTGAAACTGCTGTTACCCTAATAGGTGGGGTTATCTGAATCGCCACCGAACTTCCTGGCTCCAAGTCTTCCGGGGGAATAATGAGATTCCCATCAAGCCTTTGAAACTTGGTGTACTCCACACCGTCGATGAACACTCTCCAGATGCTTTGGGGGTCGTCCTCCTGATCCACCACAAACTGATTGGTATACTTTTCGATGTAGCGATAACTCACAGCCAAGCCACCATCAATAGACTCATCGCAGCTTAGCTTGACATCGCCGTTGTGGATATCCAAGCTATCGGCACAATCCTCACCATCGAGGGTTGTCACAACCATAGAATCCGGGATTACGGTTGGAGGCACGGTGAACTGGAAAAGACTATCATCCTCTCTTGGTAATAATTGGATGCTGGCCACCAATTCACGACCTGGCCAAACCTCCTCAGGCTTGAATTTGATATAGCTGTTTACAATTTGGAAGTCGATAGGTTCAGCGGTTTCTGCATCTATAATTTCGATGGACTGGATATGCCTATTTTGATACTGCGGAATCGGGTAGTCGAGGATCTTGGCATTGGCTTGCTGATACTCAAGGCTCACCTCAGCTCCATCCATCGGAGGATCGTTGAATTTCAGCCATTGGCGATCATAATCAATTTCCACTGGCAACTCGTTACCGTTCACGCGAACGCTTTGAATGAGAGCATCCGATGGCCAAGTTAAAGGAAATGTCTTCTTCAATAATCCATCCTGGCGATAAGAAAACTTCAATTTCGAACTGGCCGCTGGCACATTACGAAACACAACAGTCTTGCCTTCCATGATATAAAAGTCGTCTGGTGATTTGATTTCTTGGTCGACCACGACTTCCAAGGTTTCAGGATCGATGGGTTTGCTTAAATCAAAGTAGTGACGCATGGACTGCCTGCCATAGGTGTAGTCGACAAAGAGCATTTCGCTCTCCAAGCTTGGTGTGATCATCAAGCGCAGCTCTTGACCAATAAGAACGTAACCATCAGTTAGTAGCTCCCCATCCAAATATACTTTAAGAGTGCCTGGATCAGGCTGGAAGGTGAGTGAAAAACGCCTTTTGATATCCTTGCTCACATGGCTAGAAATGGTTTCCAGAACTTCGCTATAGTCGGCTTGACAGATTTCCCCAGCCAGTCCACCTGTTTCTTGAATCAAGCGCATATATTCGCTCGGATATTGATTGTCATATCCTCCAGAGTTAGGACAGGCGGCAAAATCATCTTGGAAAAGAAGCAATCCATAAACCCTAGTATTTCTCGGTGATCGACTTAGAAAGTAATCTGCGGAACTATATTCCTCCGCGACACAGCCTTCGTTGCTAGCACTACCACAGTTTTTTTCATCAGATACGATGAGCACTGCTTTCTGCGAATCTGCTCGCGTCCATGGGAAGCGAGTATCACCACAATCTCCTTGCAAAGCCTCAGTCGCAGTCAAGATACCTTTCTCTACTGTGCTGCCGTTAACACCAGCTGAAATGAGCTGTTCAAATCGCCTTTGAGCAGTGGCTGAGGATATATCAAAATCAGTCCGCTTCAATATTTTGGTTCCATCAAGGGCAGAGCGCAAACAGCTACTCGAAGTGGTCGCCACCGCTATCTGCCAATTGGTATTGGAGATGTTACTAAGCAAGTTTTTAAAGCGTTTTTGTAGCTGGAGCTGAAACGCCTCCATGCTAGACGAATTGTCGATGACAATTAGAAGGTCGAGATAGCCAGACTCAATGAGGGCAAAGTCGTCTTTTTGAGATCGCCCTTGGCCACCTTGAATAAATTCCTCTTTCTGGATTGGCCTGACCATCTGAAAGGTTTTCGCATAGCCATTGGGAATCTGCTCAAGCACAATTCTATGGTCGAACGACAGTTTTTTCGGCTCGAAGTAGATGGAGTCTGATCGAATCGTTCCTGCTTGGAATTGATATTCCTTTACAAGGCTTTGATCGTAGCTCTGAACCCGTCCATTGCTGTTGAAACGAACTTCTTCATGACAAGAAACCAGTAATAAGATCCACGAAAGCAAGAGGCTCCATAGTCCTCTTTCCAGAGAGTTGCTCATCATCCATGCTCCCCCGATAATTGTCCCCCGAATGCCATAGCATTCTTTCCCAACTTCGGTGGAATCCGCGAACCGCTAAGAGTCAACGAGATTCTTCCAAATGCAAGGAGCCGATAGCAGCTTTGTCCTGGTATTTTTTATGGCACCTACCAAAACCATGCGATTGTTAATTTATTGATCAAGGGTTCAAGGGAGTAATTTATTTCAAAGCTAAGTCTAGCTTGATTTAGGACAAATTAACCTACAGAAACTGGAAACTTTCCGTAGCTTGGCGGCAATGACCTTGAGAAGATATGCATTGATTTGGGATGAATTAATGCCTATAAGGGCGAACAATGGAAACGAAAATGGATTGAGACGAAGGCCAACATGGTTGGTTGTTTGTTTTGATACCCCCTTTTTTATTGGCTCCAAAGGTAGTCCTTTTGGGGCCAAGATTTTTTAAATCGCTTTTTCAGCTGCCAACTGGCTTTTCAAGGTCGCTAGCCATACTTGGATATTATTCCTAAGTTCACTGTGACTCTCATCAATGGGGGCCCTCGACGAGATGATGGGATCATCTTCATAAGCTGAGCGTAGGTTCTTGGTCCAGCTATCGATCTCTGATTCCAGATCACGCTCCTCTAGCTGTGAGATAACCCTTTCTAAGTGCGAAATATAAACTTGCCGGTACTCAACGTTCTGTAAGATCTGATTGGTGAGACCGTTTTTCCCCCAGATGCCACCATCCTCATAAGCTCGATCTTCAAATACTCGATCAAGATCCCAAGGGATCATACGAAACCGACCATCTCGAAGGCGAGCAAGAAAATAGTTATTGTCGAAGCCATCCCAATGATTCATGGCGACTGCAGCTGCCACATATCTTAGATACTGATCAACGTCCAAAACTTTTTCAATATTGTCATTAGCTCGCACGGCGTCGTTAGACAGCGCCTGCTCCCACAGATACCGAAGTGGTGATATATCTTTTGGATCCAAACGAACTGAGTAAGCATCTCCGAGACGATCTATAAAATCACGGTCGAACCCAGCATTGGCGAACTTAGCCTTATATAAGTCTTTCACCTCAAGTGACCGGACGGAAAAAAATTCCTCATCCACTGGTTCGATCATATGATAGAGCCCCTGATACCGGCCGTTCAGATAGACCACGGCGGGTTCAACATCGGGGCTTATGACTCCTGCTTCTGAAAACGTTTTAAAACCAATGAGAGAGCGGAGTAAACTATTATCAACATACTGAGAACTTAGCCTTAACGAGCTACGGCCTTTAAAAGTTCTCTGATCCTTGAAACTAAGCTGGAAGCTCTTCTTGAAAGCATCAAGGGTGGATTTCCCAGCATAGTTTAGATCAGTGCGATACTCCCTACCATCGATGGTAACCAAAGCAGCGAATGGTCTTTTGGCCTGGTAGGAATTATTAAGTTCCCCGAGGGTTTCATCGTCAATTTCAATCTCAACCTTGCGCAAGCCATAATCTGGCAAACTCTTCTCATTTCCGCAAGACGTCACGGAGAGAATAGCGATGAATAGCCAAACTATCGAATTAGAATTCATACAACAACTCAATCTTAGCGCGACTTTCGGTAAAATTTCGATCATTTACATCGATTCTAGTCGTAGAGCCGATACCTTCAACATTGAAAGCAAGACGAATAGGGTCGAATCCATAGTTGATTCCCGCGAGTAAGGAAACGGTATTGAATCCCATGAGGTCCAAGTCGTGGTAGATAAAGGCTGACTGCACAATCCACTGCCACCACTCATCGTCTTCCAAAGGTCTCTTCTGCTCAAAGTGCAGTTTTGTACCAGCAAATAGAACGCGGTCATTATCTCCGACAGTCTTACGAAGTTCTGTTTCTTCAGGGTCGATACCGGCTAAGATTTCCCACTGGAACAGATGCTGTCCATCTTCAAAGGCAAGAGTCGGCATTGTAGCCCAAACAAATTGTTGGCCATCGTCTATGTGATCGGACTGAAGTTGTAGCCAGTAGCCAAAGCTCCAATAATTATTTAAAGGAGTCTGAACAGAGCCGATTGTGCTGGTATTTTGAGCCTCAGAATGGCCTGCTTCGAGGGAATAACCAGTGGTACCGGCTTCCGAGTCCATTTTCTTGTAATAACGAATCATAGACTCGCGTCCAGCATAGGTGAAGACTTCCAAACGACGATATAAAATGCTCCGATCAATGGTGGAGCGCGATGTTTTTCCGTAGCCGTATTCCAAGCCGAATCGCTTTTTGCCGTAGCCAAATTCGAGGCGACGATCTCCGCTCAGCTTTTTATTCACCAGAGCCTCACGGATCAAAACATCATTTTCCTGACTGCGAAATCTAACACCGAACTCAGCGCGGACGCCGTTCTTTCGCTTGCTCTTAATCTCTACCTTACCTTCATGGCTTGATTCGCCATTCTTAAAGCTCTCGACCTCCATCTCCGATGCCACATAGGCATCAAGCTTGAAATCGGGTTTGGCAAGGGCATCGGTTCCTAGAAATACAATCCCAGGCGCCAGGTAGACAAGCCAGCTATGTCTCATAGAAGGTCCTTTTGCTCACTAGAAGCCCACTCTGCGAAAGGGCTTTTCAGGATAAACACGTTATCCTTTTTGCTTCGAATGTCACTACCAACCACCAAGCGTCCGTCTGGCAATACTGCCAAGGCCTCTGGATTCTTAATCACAGATGGCAAGGCGTACGTTGCAGAAGGGCGCAGTTCTCCGTGCTTGGGGGTCAACGAATCGAACACTATAATCCTTTGACATCGTTGACTCAAAACAAAAATTTGCCCACGAGCAAACTCAATATCGCTAAAATCACATTTACCATCAGCTGCCAAATCCCAGTATGCTAGAGCCTTATAGCGGTGACGGTTCTTACCTGATGTTGGAAGCTCAAATGACTTTCCAGGGGCCAAAACTGTGGAACCGTGCAAACCCATGGGTATCGACCCTTCTGGGCCAAACTCAATCAAGGCCATAGGCGCTGACTCCTTGGCAACGACGAAGTGCCCTTGATTCATAAGTAGTAAGCCTTCACCCAAGGCATTCGAGGGAAATTTACGGCCTGACTTTTTTGCTTTTTCTGGAAACATTTCAAGCAAGTTGAAATTAAGAACAGCTGGAATGCGATCGAGATTAGGATCAAGAACGATCACAGCTTCTGAATGCTCCTGCAAGAGGTAGATACGGCCACTGCCGTCGATCCGAATAGCCTCCCAGTCCGCCAGGATCTTTTTCAGAAACTTGGCACATACGCTATTATCAGCGTGAGCACATAGGGAGAATTGGTCTAAAATCAAATCCCGAAAGCTTTCTTTTCGGATCTCGCCACTGGCCATATCCATGATAGCTAGCTCGGCTTTCTTATCACCGATCGCAACCAGTTCGAGACCGCGCGTAGTGTTCCGCCAGTGGATACCCGAAAGCTCTTTGAGAGGCATTGTGATCGCGCTCTCGATCTGAAGATTAGGTAATTGACCCTCAGCTGCTCCATCTTGCTGCGTCAGCAGGATGAACGTTAATATGGTGAACAGCAAACCAGTAATTTGCATCAAAAGGATATTTCTAGTTTTTTGCCGATTCCAATGAACCATGGCTACACTCCGAGTCGATCGTTAGGATAGAAAATGTTAAAGCTCGCTTCGCGATCGAATTCAGATAGCTTTACTGACAAGGCCTCATGCTGCTCTTTAGAAACCTTCGAGGCATTGAACACGAACGACGTGATGCCATCATAGGAGCGAGAGCTTACGAATTGTGACTGAAGTCCCACACTTTTAAAGGCCTCTTTTATGGCGGCCACAGTGGTATCCTGCCTGGTGTTGAAGGTCACCACCGCAAAACGCCCCTTACCCGAAAGGCTTACTGTCCAGAAATTACGAATGATTGTAAATGCAAACAGAATTCCAACCAGCACCGCACCAATGGCAAAATTCATCGTGGCGCAGGCAATGGAAACCGCTAGAGCGATCACAATGAACGTCACATCTTCCGATCGCTTCACAGGAGTCCTGAATCGTACGAATGAAAGCGAGCCAAGAAGACCTAGAGACAAAATTACACTTGACTGGATCATCCAGAAAGTGGCTGTAAGAGCTGGCGTTAAGAGAATCAAGCTCCTCGCCAAACTACCATCTTGGGGCTCATTATCGTGAAAATAGAGGTTATAAAGAAGGAACAAGAGGACGCCAAATAAGATCGCAACAATCATGACAAGGGCGAAACTACCTACATCTCCTTGAATCCCGGCTTCCAAATCCATTTCTGAAAACGTATCTACAAAAGAATTCATCACACATCTCCGCTAGTAACAGCTATAATCGCCGGTTCCGAGTAAGTTAAGCCCCAGCATAAATTTCGAAAATGAAATCTGAGGCAGTCGAGAAAGGCCAAGCAATGGCAAATGAGGCCTTGGGTCTACAGTTTTGATCTCCAATACATGGTGAGGAAGGATCCCATAGCTCTGGCGGAAGTCGGTGCCATTGGCAAAGCCCATCACTTGGATATGGGTATCGAGCGTCATCCTATAATCGTAAACACGAAATCGATATCGCTTATAGCGAACGCGAATCACAGGGAATAGAGCTCCATACTGTTCGGCAATAGAATAGATACCGCGGAAGCTTTTATCATCCTCACCTGCTGGCTGAAGTTGATACCAATCTGGGGCAGAAAATCCAACAAGCGACACAGGGTGGATCTTCTGCTTCTTTTTGTCAACCGTCAGCAGATTTTTATCTTTTTGATGGAGCTGGTGAAAAGTACCATCACCATAACCCCGGATTCTAAACTTGGTTTTCTTCGAAGAACCATTCAAGCACTGCTGATACAAATGCCGGTCAGCTGTATCGTAGTAGATCGAATCCACGATACCTTCTGGGAATGGATCAGACCCACCGTAGAGGGAACGAAGCACATCGAGAACGTAGCTCAAAGACTCTTGTGAGACATGAAACTTATACTCATTATAGTTTTGAACCGCCAACTTCCGCATTTGAACCTCAACATTATGCAGCTCTTCCGATTCTAAGTTAAGCAATTGTCATTCCCCTTCTAAGTCTCTGAGTTATCTATGGCAAAATCCCCACAATACGCCCGACACTCCTACAGCTATCAACTGCCTTGACAGATTTTTGTACGAAAGACCAATTCAAACGTTCGTTTCATACAATCGTATGTTATAACATCTATCGGCGCTGGGGAATAGGACTTGATTCAAACGTTCGTTTTTGTTGCAATGGCTAAGTATGATTGACCATTTTCTGATTTTCACCCGAGCCTGCTCCTGCCGTAAGGTGGCATACATGGGAGAGTTAATCCATTTGAATTATCATTTCTCAGTGAAGAGCTGTGATCCATCCCGATCAACTGGCCTTGTTGTGGATCGATACCTAGAGAATCATGTGTTTTTGACTGATAAAATATTGCATTGGTAGCTACACTTATTTAGTATCGGGGGCGATTTGCAGGAACCACTCACCTTAGGACGGTCATTGTTAAAAAAATCTAGCTACAAGGCCCTAGGCCTGCTGACGTTTATCGTCTCAATAGCAGCAGGGGGACTACAGTTTGCAAATCTTTCCTTTCTCAATCACGTTCTAACGAACCCTAACTTCTCTCAAATATCCACTATATTCGGAACTTTCACGATATATTTCGTGATAATCGAGTTTGGAATCCAGGCAGATGTCATCCGCCGCCTAAGTAAGCAGCTGGGCAAGCCGGTATTCGGGGATATCTTGGCCCTCCGCGCCTTGCTTGCTGTCACGGCAATCCTTGCTACCTGTGTTTTTATAGTTGTCAGCGAACTATCGAGTTTTTTAGCTGGCGCCTTATTTTTCTATTCCTTGAGTTATATACCTATCGCCATGCTGCTTTGTCTTGAGGAACTAGGCTATGCAAAACAATCGTTATTCTTAACTCTTCTCCACCGCACGGCGCGCATTGTTGGTCTGATCGTTTTTATAGCAATGGTTGGCATCATCATCCTTAAGGCAGAGCAGAGCCCCACTACTATAGAAAACCCTTGGCTTTTCCTAGCATTCCCAGCTCTGTACCTAACAGTTGCCCTACCTGGACTCCACTGGGCTCATCGCCACGGCTTCCTTTCCAAGCCTGATTTGAAGGCCATTTGGATCTTGATCAAGGATATGAAGCACTTGTTCTGGTCGACCCTCTTCCGCTGGCTCACGGCCTATCTTTATTCGATCCTCGTCCTGCGGGTTATCGGTGAAACGTCGCTGTCTGCATATAATGTCAGTTATATGCTAATGGCTCCTTTATCATTACTGATCCAGATTCTAGTCAATGTCGTGTCGGCAAAAATGTTCGGCCAAGATCAATATCATCTGGCTAGTCAGCTAAAATTTGTGTCACTCTTAGTTCTTGGAGCCTGCCTAGGCTATATTGCAATTTTCTCGTTCCCGCTGACGCTCAATTTATTTTTTAGGTCCCTCGACCACACTACCTTTCTAAAACTCTTTGTTCCCCTAGGGTTTGCCCAGGTGTTCACCTCTCTAGTTAGTATGATCAATGTGGGCCTGATGGATCGCAGCTTGAGCCATGTGATAAGCTGGGGATCAGCCTTGCAAGGTGCCACCATCGGGTTGTGCTATGTCTTAATGCCCTCTGCATGGTTTAGCGAGTACTACACTGCTCCCATATTCATCGGGATTTTAGTTGGCTATGGTATACAACATGGCGCTGGTGCTTACTTCGGACTGTTTAAATCAGAGGAGAACCGCCGTGCTTAAGATTGTTCCCTGGCATCTAACTTTAATGAAAGACGCTCAGTACTATCTGTTCAGTAACTTTCATGAAGCCATGTTTCTCATAGAGGCATCTCGCCGCCAATCTCAAAGTTCTACCGACCAAGTTACGAAAATCATCTTATCTGCGGATGAAATTATGGGGGTGTTCTCGATGAACACCAACGGTCGCCTGTTAGTTCACATAGATCCCGAGATTTTAAACGAGGAGTCATGTGAGCAAATTCTTGACCATGTGGTATCTGAGCCGTTTCCAATCTCGGGCATGCTTGGTAATTGGCATGCTGTCAGCAGTTTGGCTACATGCCTGGTATACAATGGAATCTGGTCTAAATTACGCATGATTAGCGAAGAAGCTACCATGGTGCTTGATCAAATTGGAAACATCGATATTGAGTTCCAGGATAACATTCGTCTGCTCGATTCTAGTGACTTTGCTGCTTGGTACCAACTTCGACTCGCATATTGCCATGAGCTCAACATTCCCATCTCTGAATCCTTGTATGAGATTCAGAAAAGCTTTGCCCTTGCGACTCAACAAGAAAGGCATTGGGGCTTATTTATAGACGGTCGACTGATAGCTATCTCCAGCGCCAACGCTATCGTCGATAATACGGCTCAAGTTGGGGGAGTTTATACTAGTGAGGATCATCGTTCCAAAGGTTATGCCAGACGCTTGATCAGCAGGCAGCTGGAAGATCTAAGAATGCGATCCATCTGCCGGGCAAGCTTGTTCACAGGCAAAGACAATCACGCTGCTATCAAGGCTTATGAGCAACTTGGCTTTGTTGCTAAAGGACATTTTGGGCTAGTTTTCCCCGCCCTTCCATCTTGAACACAGATATTTGTGCAAACTTAGCCGGTTAAAGCTCTAAGCAATCAGAAGGACTTCTCTCACAATAGCTGCTAAATGCAGGGGAAGCGTATGGCAAAACCCAATCCAAAAGGACCTAGCACTACGGTTAAGGTATACTGCTCCAAGTGTCGGGGCCAGCTCTTTCGCTATCGCAAAGGTGGAACAGGGTCTCTAGTAAAGTGTTTTAAAGAACGAATTGTAGAAGACTACACGAGTGGCGATGGAGCTTGCCCCCACTGTTCGCAAGTATTCGGCCGTGAAGCTCTTATCCGAGGAGCACCCGCCTTTAAGATTATTGGCGGAAAAGTATTCTTCAAAAAATAAGAAAAGCAAGCCAACGATGGATCCTAGCGCCTTAATAGAATAAAGGGCAACTCGTAGGATCGAGCTGCCCATCTTTGACCTTCTGCTTTACAGCTGTAGGTTTTGCAACTCATCTTGAAGGCTTTGAGGCAGATCACTAAAGACATCCACCATGTACGATCCAGCATTGTAGCCGGCAGCAGAGCTTCCCAAATTGTGAACGCCGACCACTCGCAACGAACGATTTAGAACTGCTGCGCCACTGCTACCACCTTCAGTATCACATTGGTAGGCGAATTTGTTAGCACTCCAGTTTCCGTCAATCGTACACCAACCCGACCACTCTAAAGTGCGGACCGCTGGATGGGAAAGGATCGTAATCTCGTCACCCGCAACAGGTTTTTGAAAGTCGATTTGTCGGTAAGCCTCCGGAGCGCGATCATATCGAACAATCGCATAATCTAGAGGGGTGTCGACGCTGGAACTGTACTGACGTGAAAGGACTTCAACACAGCTTGACCTTGATCTTGTCCCGTCACCTTGATTGTTTTCCCGATAGTTCCAAACTACATCGTAGTTTTCTTCGCAGGAGTATCCTGTCACGCAGTGGCCTGCTGTTAGACCGAGGTTGCCACCAATATGAGTTACTGTGCAGCCGCTTACCATCACTCCAACCGCCTGGGAGTAGGTATCATCAGCCGTGTATTTTACGAGGTCATTGCTGCCGATGACCACTTTTGGTTCGGATAACTCGTCACTTTGGCTACCACATGCGTTGAAGAATAGGGCCATGAGTGGCGTAAAAAGTAGGGCTTTTTTCATTCTGAACTCCTGCAATCTATGATGTCATTAACGCTTGGCGTTTTATAACTGGCTGGCTAGTCAAACTTTTAACTTTCATTTAACTCTTTGTCAACAACCTCTTAAGAGATTCATAAATATAGAGTAGTCTGCATGTTAAAACACATACAGCGTATATATGACTTACAAAGGGGATTGGACTACAGAACCTAAAACACCGGAGGCGTATCGTAGACACTGTTTCAATTGGCTTTTTAATGCGCGTATAAGCAACTAAACAGATAGACTAGCTATGTGAGAGTCACACAGTTTCGACCATTTTCTTTGGAAGCATACAAGGCTTCATCGGCTCGCTTAATTAAAGCGGTGGCAGTGCGAATATCCTCACGGAGATAGGAAACCCCAAGTGAAACAGTCACATTGAGGTGATGACCTTCATGTTCCACGATACTCTTTTCGATGACTTGTCGAATCCTTTCCGCCACGTTTTCAGCAAGATCGCTATTTGTTTCGGGAAGTATCACGCTTAACTCTTCACCACCATATCGCGCAACTATATCCGACTTTCTGCAAGTCTGCTTCACAAGGTCTGCAACGTGTTTTAGGACCAAGTCACCAACTTGGTGCCCCCATTTATCGTTAAATTTCTTGAAATGATCGATGTCGATCATGACCAAAGACAGATTACGAAGCTGTCTCTGGGATTGTAGGATTTCCTGCTCTAGCATATTTTGGAAGTAGTCGTGATTATATAAGCCTGTCAGCCCATCGGTGGCTGCCTTCACAGAAAGCTCTAGTCGACCGGCTGCAGAAAGACAGATAATTTCTAAGGTTTCAATTCTTTCCACAGTAAAGGTATTAGAAGTATGATTGTTTTCCAGATATAGAAGGCCGATGATCTCGGAGCCTGCGGCTCCGCCAACCAGAATCGGAATACAGAGGATCGACTTGACCTTATTCTTAACAATATAGGGGTCTTTGCTGAGTGATGCGATTAAATCCTGGTCGACTTGGGCATCATCAATCACGATGGGCTTCGCTGTGCGTTTTACGTAATTGATTACAGCGATACAAATCTCTTCAGATTCCTCTAGGGGAATGGACTGTAAGATTTTGGGCTTCTCTAGATCTGTGGAGCCTTCTGCTTCCACATAAAACTCGCCGTCTTTTTTAAGGAGCAGAATACCCTTTTGTGCACCAGCAAATTCTATAGCGCTAGAAATTATTTTCTCCAGCATGCGACTGTGAATCGTTTCTTCAGCTATAGCCAAAAGAGCTTTTTTAAGAGTGGTGATGTCAATAGTAGATGAAGACATGGTCGCTAGTGAACCAGTAAGCGTTCGATCTCCAGGGCTGTTGATAAGATGAGGATAGTTCTTTTCCAAATAAGAAACCTTGGATAATGCGCCCCATCTTTGGTAGCCATACCGAGCCCGCTTCATATAGGCGACTGCCATGGTGTGCCGATTTTCAGCTAGGTGAAACATGGCTGCTAGCTCATTACCTAGTGCCTCATCTTGATAAAACTCATGATGCCTAGCAACGGTAATCGCCTCGTCATAGAGTTGCTGAGCCTGAAAGCTGCGCCCATGGAGTCGCTGCCACTCAGCTTTCAGAATAAGATAGCGATGTCCCTGGTTGTCATAGCTTGCCTTAGCCCACTTTTTAAATTTCTTAGTAATCGACTTTGCTTCTCTTAGAAACCGCTTTCTTTCAATTCCTGCACCGGCTTGCACTGCCTTTAGAAGCGACAAGGCGCGGTAAAAATAGAAGACCGTCCCGTTGTAGGTACCGATTCCAGCCTTAAATTCCTTCTTTGCTGCCTCACCCCACTCAAGGGCTAGCTCATTCTGTTCGTAGATATAAGCCATCTTCACCTTCATAAAGTAGGTGAGAAACAAGCCAGCAGCATCCTTGTTCTGACGATGAGTCACAAGCATCTCGTCATCATCGTAGTAGTCGCCTTTGATTCGCCAGGGCTCGATGGCTTCGTCTTCGCTGACCAGATTCTCAACGGCTTGGTGATAGAGGTCTAAAATATAGGTATTGCCATGATGAGCCAGTGATCGAATCGCTTGGCGGTAATTCTTCATATCCTTCTGCACCGAGCGCAATTCCACTCCTGCTAGAAAGGAGCGATAGCAGTAGCCCATAGCCCCATGGACTGCAAACTCGATGTTACCAGAGTCAAGCCCACTTTGATAAGCTTCGAGAAGAGACGGCAGAGTGGAGCGTACAGGATCCTTCCATGGCCTTATATATAAGTTAAAGGTCACTAAAATCGTCGCTTCCACCTCTTTGGCCTTGAGCCTTTGATAAAGTTGAATCCCCAGCTCTCCATAGCGGTAGCCGGTATCATAGGCATGGAAAATTCCAGAGATCATAATCCCATAGCTCGTAAAAGCTAGAGCCGATGTGGGAGCAACTCCATGCTTCATTGTGGTCAGGATCGAATCACATATGGATAAGGGAACCTGCTTTGGCATATAAAGAAATATACATTGAGACAAGCTGTACTGAAAATGAATCCTAGCTAGCTGATAGGGATCTTTCATTTCTTGCTTATCAAGAATCTTTTGAGTATCGACACCGAGGAGCTTCCACCAACACCATGCAAAGCCCTTGAGAATCTGTGCAAGGCTTGGATTATCAGGCACACGAACACCAAGTTGCCCCAGAATTTCTTTGCCTTGGCTCACAGCAGTCATCATATCATTGCGAGCTACTGCGGCTTGCACTTGGGTTTCGTAGATCGGAATCTTTTCTAGGAGATTGCGCCCTTTCTGCAAGACTAGGCTGGCAAACTTCTCCATGGCAGCAATTTCCTGAGCCAGGAATGCAACTTCACAGGCCTCCTGGCAGAAGTCGATGAGAAGATCACAGTGAGTGTCCCACATGGTCTCATCGATAAGATCATAACTACTGGAAAGATATTCAAATGCTAAGGGGTACGCCGAGGAGCTTTTGGCCTTCCGTGCCGCATCAAGATTCAGTTTTAATAGCTCGATTAACTCATCTTTTGCCTGAATGAGTTCCATGCTCTGATTCAGGTGATTGACGATGGTAAAAATATTTTCTTCGCGAAATTGATCCCCCTGGTCAAGCATAATCTTTGCCACCCGCCGCCGGACAAATTTCCGTTGACGACTTTCCATGAGATCACAGGCTGCTTGCAAGATTCGATCATGAGCAAAGCGATACTCGATCTTTACCTCATCAGGAGCAATCGGGATGTCCAACTCGATCAGGCGGTAGTTATCGCCAATGGGTATCACAAGACCTTCGTTGATCGCCTGATGGAGCCCCTGAGCAACACGGGTGAGATTTGAATTTGCAACTGTAGCCAGAGTTGCAAGATCAAAGCGAGCACCGATACAGGCTCCATAGCGAATCAACTCCACCGTTCCTTCGGGAAGGCGCTTGATCTTCTCCGTCATAAGTTCTACTACATTATCGGTTAGATCCGCATATTTAATCTTATCAAGCTCCCAGTCCCAGTGGCCTTTCTGAGCTTCAAAGTATAGAAGTTTGTTTGTATAAAGATTCTTCAAGAATTCTTCAGTAAAGAATGGGTTTCCGCCCGTTTTTTGGAACACGAGATCGCTCAGTGCTTCAGATTTTTCGACTGTTGTGTGGAGCGTATCAGCAACCATCCGATTGATGTCGGGTAGGCTTAAAGGCTGCAAATGAATCTGATCGATAATGATAGATGCTTCCTGCAGTCGTTCCATCATAAGCCCCAATGGATGAGTCGGTCCTATGTCTTTGTCGCGAAATGCACCGATAAAGTATAAACCTTCTAAATCACTGTCTTCCAATAACATCTGTAGCAATCGTATGGAACTCAAGTCGATCCACTGAAGATCGTCAAGATACATGACAAGAGGGTGATTCGCCTGGGCAAATATTTTCACGAACTTCTTAAATAGGACTAAGAACCGATTTTCGCTTTCACTAGGTCCTAGGAGTTGAGCTGCAGGCTGGACTCCAATGATATGCTCAAGTTCAGGCACAAGGTCAACCATCACCTGACCATTATCCCCTAGAGCATTTTGAATCTTATGGCGCCATTCATGGAGTAGATATTCCGATTCACTTAGGATCTGTCGACAAAGTTCTGTAAACGCCTCAGTGATTGCGCTGTATGGCACGCTACGGCGGAGGATCTCATACTTGCCACTGATATAGAAACCACGATGATGACTCACCTGCTTATAAAGCTCTTTAGTTAGCGATGTTTTTCCAACCCCAGGGTAGCCGCTAATAAAAACAGCCACCTTATTACCCCCAACAACGGACTCGTAGTTGCTTTGCAGTAGCGCAACCTCCTGCGACCGCCCATAGAGATTTTGTGAGATGCGCAACTGGTTTGAAACATCTTGCAAGCCTAGTGGAAACTTTCTTACATAGTGGCTATCCCGCAATCCCTCGGCACACTTTTGCAGATCTGCTTTAACTCCCCAAGCACTTTGATAGCGATCCTCGACATTCTTACTTAAGAGCTTCATCACAATGTCGGAAAGCACTCCTGGGATCCCATTATCCAATTCTTTCGGGGGGATAGGCCTTTTGGCAATGTGGTAGTGAATGAGTTGCAAAGGATCTTCAGACTGAAATGGAACTGCCCCCGTTAAGAGTTCGTAAATCACGATTCCAAGAGAATAGAGGTCCGTGCGGCTGTCGAGGTAGCGATTCATACGACCTGTTTGCTCTGGAGACATATAGGGTAGGCTGCCCTCTGTAACCATCTCAGCATCAAGAGCCATATGCTCGCGGCTCAGTTGGGTAGAAATACCAAAGTCGATGACTTGGATTTCACCTGTCTTCCGGTCGTAAAGGAGATTACTTGGGTTAATATCCTTATGGATGATACTGTGGCTATGCAACTCCATCAAGGCTTCTGTAATTGCTATGGCAATCTCTAAGGCCTCTTTGATCTTCAAGGAACTTTGCTCTAGCAAAGACTGCAACGAGTCAATTCCCGTGTCTTCGAAGACCAACATGGGGCTGTTATGATACTTGACCAAGTCTAGCACCCGAGGGGCGCATTTCAAGTCGCTGTGGGAAAGTATGGAAAATTGGTTTTTGTACCTCAGGATCTCACTGCGCTCGATAAACTCTTCTTGCAAGATTTTCAGAACGACTTTCTTTTGATCCTTCTTTCGAATCGCACGAAAAATCCGACTCCTGGGGCTCTCAAAAATGCGGACTAAAGAGTGGTAACCCGGTACACTGGCAGTGCTTGGTTCCGGTTGAAGGAGACTCTTTTTTTTGAAGTTCAAAGGCATAATCAGTTCCTTTGTGCGATTCAAGCTATCTGTCGGATAATCCAGGCGTTTCTTAACCATTTTCACGGTCTAAGCTGCCCCACAAGGAAGAGTCTCGGTTTACGATTGTTCAAGATTTTAGCAAAGGGCTTGTCATTCCTGCTTGTTGCTTGCTGGAAGACAGGGGGTTTGCTAGGCTGTTTGGCAGCCAAGAAAACCAGTTAACACGAGGACTCGATGAAAGACTCCCTTCTTGAACTTTCCAATTCGGCTCTAATACAAAATATCCTCAAAAAGGCAGGGATCAACCCACCACCAGTGCTTACTAGAGCATCAGCCCCATGGGGAGAGCGGATTCTGCGAGACACAGATGTGATCATTGGCGGTGATGGCAACTTGCAATCAGGTCTGGCCAGAAGCCTGGTTAGCATCGGTGCTTCACTCATTCTGGCTCCTTCTGTGGCTGCTGAAAGGTTCGCCAATATAGATCACTATCAACTCCAAGCTCTAGACAATAGCAGTATGGTTTCGAAGGCGAAAGCCGTACTCTACGATGGCAGTTCAATAAAGTATGTGAACGACTTAAAAGATGCCTATGAGTTTTTCCACAACATCACACAATTTATAAGCCCCAACACTAGGGTTGTGATTCTATCTAAAGTACCCACGATGTGTGATGATCCAGAAGAAGCGACCGTTGCGCAGGCTTTGATCGGCTTCGGTAAAAGCCTCTCTAAGGAATTAGGTAACAAGGGTAGCACCGTTCAGATCGTTCAAGCCCCTCTCGACGAGGAGGGAGGCAAGCGTGCAGCTCCTCTCGTGCAGTTTCTCCTATCGGATTACAGCGCCTTTATCACAGGCCAAGTCTTAGAAGTATCGACTCTTGCCAAAGAGAACGATTCATACCTTCTTGGAGGCTCGCTGGCAGGCAAATCCGTCTTGGTTACCGGCGCCACTGGGGGTATCGGCAAAAGTACGGTGCTTGCGCTTTTCGAAGAGGGTGCCCATGTGCTTTGTTTAGATCACGAGGATAATCGCGAAGCACTGGAGGACTTGGCCAAAAAAGTTGACGGAACAGCGATCCCTATGTCCCTCGGCCTCCCAGATAATGGCGTGAAGCTAGAGGCAGAGATCAAACAGGCCGTAGGTTATGTTGATGTTCTTATCCATAACGCTGGAGTAACTCGCGATAAGACTTTAAAACGAATGGTAGAAGTTCATTGGGATCAAGTACTTGCTGTAAATTTGGGATCGATCATTCAAATCACTGACCACCTTTGCAAGACCGAACTATTTCGTGATCATGGCCGCGTGATCTGCCTATCGTCTATATCAGGACTTGCTGGCAACTTTGGCCAGACCAACTACGCTACAGCCAAGGCTGGTTTAGTCGGCTACGTCAAAGCTCTATCTGAAACACTCGCACCACGAGGCATTACTGCCAATGCAGTGGCACCGGGATTTATTGAAACTCCCATGACAGAGCGAATGCCGTTTCTCACAAGGCAGTTCGCACGCCGCCTATCGACCTTAAGCCAAGGCGGTGTTCCGAATGATGTAGCCAATGCGATCTGTTTTTTGGCAAGCCAGGCCTCACAAGGAGTTAACGGAGCCGTACTTAGGGTTTGCGGTGGACACATGATGGGAGCTTAAATATGAAGAATCTTTGGATCATTACAGTACTAGTAGCCCTTTCATCTTGCACCAAAGGATCCAGCGAATCGAAAAAGGAGGAGCCAATGCAAGACCAAAAGCAAACAAAACTAAGCGAGAACTTGACGGTAAAAGTGATCGATGCGAAAGGATTAGATGGCTGCAAATTTCTGTTTGAAACAAGTGATGGTAGAAGGATGCAGCCGATTAACCTAGACCCTACACTTGAGCAAGATGGTTTAAAACTTGAAGTCCAGGTAGAGCCTACCCAGGGGATGATGAGTATCTGCATGGCTGGGCCGATGGTCAAGGTCTTGTCGGCGAAAAAGCTTTGAAAAACCAGTGCGTTTAAACCAGATTGTGGTGTCAATGATCAAGTCACAGCAATCAAGAATTCGACCAAAAAGAGATCACCAAGAGGCGTAACAGATCGAATTCAGGACAGACTTAAGTGGAATAAGGATTGCAGCTCTTTGGAAAAAGAAGGGAGTTCCTTATGAAAGTAGTCATCAGTATTTTTAGTATCGCACTGGTTAGCCAAGCTTGCATGACCCCAAAAGATCGTGAAATTTACGCTGAAGTTTTCGGTGAAGATGCAGCGGTTGAAGCACAGGCTGACGCCGAAAAAGAAGAAACACCATTGGAGACCATCGTAAAGAAGAAGGACTCCGAGGACAAGAAGCACGCCGAATCTAAAGGCTTGAAGGCTAACTAGAGGATTTAACAGGGCCTTGCTTATTGTAAGTGATGTATCGTAACCCAATTAGCTGATATCAATGGCTAATTGGGAAAAATTCCGTAGCGACAAGCATTGCTTAGTTCGCTTTTCACGGGTATTGTGGGTCACCCTCAATTCAACTCAAGTCCATGTCATTAAAATAGCTCCGTTTTCTTCTTATCCATCCTTAATTCTCAACTTTGATTTAAAAATCTCGCAACGCCTCCGAAGACCTTGTAGGGAGGGAGATTGAAATTGAGCCAAAACTTATGCCTTTTGCTGTCATCAGCACTCGTCGTATCTTGCGCCGAAGACCTCAATCAAAGAGCAGCACCCATATCGAGCGACGCCACAGTTCAGGAGACAACTGAACTTAGAGTCTATTTGCCCGATCGCACAAGCTTGGAATCAGAGGTCCCCGAGATCAAATCTTTGATTAATCGCTTCTATTTAAACCTCACCCCACAAGGGGATGAATGCCCAGCGACCACTGAAGCCATTGAAGATTTACAGACTTATGTAGATGAAGCTCTCCATACCTACAGTCTCTATTCGGTTTGCGACTACCAAATCGAGCTGCTTTTGGTGAACAGCTCGGCAAGTGAGCTCTCCTTGACGAGTGCAATCACATACGATGACGTGATTCAGCCTTTAATGCAGCGCTACTGCACCTCTTGCCACTCAGAGTACGAGACTTATCAGGGGGTTGCTGGGCAAGAAGAAAATATTGTTTTACAAGTTGAGCAGCCGACGCTGATCAGCGAGCATAGCGACCTCGGTCTGAGCGATTTCGAAGTAGCCAGCTTCATAGGCTGGAAGGCCGGCGGCTACCTGCAGTCTGACCCGGAACTTATCCCCGAAGAGAGTCCGCTCAATCAGGTCGATACGGTCTACTATCGAAACAACTTCAATAGCTTTATCTATTCCTACAAGCTTAAAACTCAGCAATTTCTGATCTACGATGACAGTGTTTGGCTTCAGGATGCTGGCTTGGCGCAAGGTCTTTCCACGATCGAAATTCCCTTTAAGTCACTAAAAGATACCCAAGCAGACTAAGAGCAGGTGAAATCGCCCCTGGCATGTTTATAAAAATCCACTCTAAAAAAAACTCGATATGAGGAGTCACATCGAGCCCATGAAAAGGAGAAATGTAATTGATGATAGCTTAGCGTATCGATCAAATAATGAAAATGTCTATACCATAACTAACTTGGTAAACCTCTGCCTTGGCCAGCCAGTCAACTACGATTTTTAAATTTTGCGTAAAAACTGCAATTATAGACAGTTCAGTCGCAAGATATGTCATTTATACGCCATACAAGCTACCAATCAGAAGGAATCCGATAAAACTTATGTCATTAAATATTCATCAGTCCCGCAAGATCTCTCCAGACTTTTCTAGGTAGCCTCTCATGTTGGGCGAAAAAAAGCCTCATAGCAGGCCATCTCGACTTAATATTTCCATGAAGATGCAGTCCCAGATCATACTATCTTCCCAAGCTCTCTCCTTGGTATCCCGCTCCCAAGACCATTGGTAGAATCGCTGCGGCAGCTCACCAACTTTCGGGCACATCGTATCAAGAAGTGCTCGTGTTTTTGCAGTATCGCCATCAGCAAGATATCGAAAAAATGGATTATCCCCCTGCCGATCTTTCAAAATTGCCGCTACCTCTGCCATCAAGGTCCTCTGCTCACCCATCATTCGTTTAAGCAGAACATGAACTCCCTTGAGGTGGAGTTCGTAACCAAGTGGATTTACCGAAGCCTCAACCTTTACAATACTGTGGTCGGTATCTTTGCTTTGCTCCATGATCGGCTCCGGATCTAAGCCGAGATAGCGATAAACGCGGCGATAGATCCCAAAAATCCCAGGAGTTGCCCAACAGCTTTGATTATTAGCATCCCGGCATAAGCGCCAGGGGCCACGAATCAAACACCCACCACCCCAAGGTTTTTCTACAGAACATGCGCGATTGGATTTCATCCATTCAAACCAAGACTGCGCGGCCACCTGATCACGACTTGCCACGATATAGAGGAAACTTCCCATTGCCATATCTCTTGAGAAGGTTTTCTCTTGTCCCATCTGGCCATCAACTCGTCTCGGTGAGCGCCACCACCGGCCGTCAGCACCCTGACCTTCCCGAACAGCATCACAAGCATCTTCGACGCCTACAGCACAAAGCAGACCATTGAACAGATTTGTATCACCGTCATCGCAGTGTTCCTTCGCTGGGAATCCCTCGCAGCGTGGTGCAATTTTAAGCCACCATTGTAGCTTCGTTTCACTTCCATCTAATTCCGAATCCATAGGCTGACCACAGGCCAACCAAAGCGGTAGACAGGCCACCACTAGCAGTACGGGCTTCATATTCCGATCCTTAATATCGAGTTAAATTTTCGCTATTGGAGCATTAAAAGAAAAAAAATTCTAGTAGCCAGTGACAGACGTACAGCAAAAGTCTTTGGTGGACTGGTGAATTCGGTGATTATCAAGCAATTACGGCGAGAGATCAAGCAGCCTGCTTAGAATTTAGAAACTTCCGGAAAAATGCCCGTAGGTTTTTTTTACTAATTGGTTTGCTCATGAAGTCATCCATACCTGCATCTCGACAACGTTTCTGATCGTCTTCAGTACTCGATGCTGTCAAGGCTACAACGTAGGGAGCATTGTTCCCAAGATCATCTTTGATTGTTCGAGTTGCTGCATAGCCATCCATTCCAGGCATGTGACAATCCATGAAAACTAAATCATAGGATTTCGTTCTGGCTGCTTCAACCGCATGCTGACCGTCTTCCACCAAATCGATGGTGGCTCCAAGAGCTTCCAACATACTTTTTGCTATGACCTGATTCACACCATTATCCTCGGCAACTAGAATCGCTAGGTCACTAACATCGATCTCTTCCTGCTCTCCTTCTGTGGTTTCCGCCAAGCCATCTGCCTTTTCGAAGGGAATCACGATAGTAAATGTTGTTCCCTTGCCTAGCTCCGAGGAAACTTCGATCCGCCCCCGCATCAGCTCTACTAAGTTCTTCGAAATTGCCAAGCCTAAACCCGTGCCGCCGTATTTTCGTGCGATCGATGCATCCGTCTGTGAAAACGATTGAAATAGCTTAACCTGCGCATCCTTGGCGATTCCCATTCCAGTATCGGCTACTTTGATGGTCACTTCGCATCCGTCTTCCACCTTGCGACCGGTCGACTCAACGGTGACACCACCTTGTTCAGTGAACTTTAGGGCGTTGCTTATCAAGTTTTGAAGAACCTGGCGAAGCCGATACTCGTCTCCCATCACCAGTTCCGGCGTTCCATCAAGAGACTTGTATTCAAGACTTAAACCCTTGCTAGCAGCGTTCGACTCGAATAGGTAGAGGCTATTCTGGATGGTTTTTGGCAGGTCAAAGGCTTCTGCATGAAGCTCGACCTTGCCAATTTCCAACTTGCTAAAATCAAGTATATCATTGAGGATTGTGATCAAGCCATGACCACAGTCTCGAACGGTTTCAAGCATTTCCTTCTGTCGCGGCTCTAACTCCGTGTCCAGTAGGAGTTCGGTCATCCCTAGAACACCATTCAACGGTGTCCGTATCTCATGGCTCATGGTTGATAGCATATTAGCTTTGTTTTCTAAGGCTGTTTGTAAACGATAGTTTGATCGCCTCAACTTAAACAAGGTTATGACCTGGGAGCTTAGGCTCTTGAGCGCATCTCTTTGATCTTCTGTGAGGACCTTCGGTTGGTGATCGATGACGCAAAGCGTGCCTAATTTCAAATCATTTTCCATTTCCAAAGGATAGCCTGCATAAAAGATCACGTTAGGATTATCTGTGACGAGGGGGTTATCGGAAAATCGCTCGTCTTTTCGGGCATCAGGAACTTCAAAAACCTCATCACCAAGAATGGCATGAGCACAAAAGGCAAAGTCTCGTGGAGTCTCTCGGGCTTCCAGACCATGGTGAGATTTGAACCATTGCCGATCCTCGTCGACGAGGCTGACAAGACAGATCGGAACTCCACAGATTCTCGCCGCAAGTTTCGTGATATCATCGTAGGTCTTCTCAAGTTCGCTATCTAGGATTCGCAAGTCCTGTAGCAGCTTGATCCGAGGCTCTTCGTTCTCTGGAAGCGGAGCTTTCTTCATCAGTTTCCTCCGATTTCGACATACTCCTTCGTTTTCGGCATCCCAACAGAAGGCTGAGCGATAACCCCCGCCACCTTTTTGCAAAGTAGCCTAAACCCATGCTTTTATGTGAGAAGCTGCCCTCAAGTAGTGCAATGTAGACAGAAAAGTAAGTTTTTTTAGGCTGATTCCTGTTGTGCAAAACGAACGGGAATCAGCCCGCTGGCCATTTTTTGTTAGACGAGCATGCTTAAAAAGCGATACCTTGAAAATTTAGCAAGCAACTGGGAACATTCGTTATGATTGAAACCAAGGTCCAGCTACCACGATTCGATCTGCAAATATCAGGCATTCAGAACTTTGAAGGTGACAGGCCTGAAGTGATCGCCCTCCACGGTTGGCTAGACAATTGTCATAGCTTCAAGAGCCTTCTAAGCGAGATGAATGAGCAAAAAATCTTAGCGATCGACCTTCCTGGTCACGGGCGGTCCGACCACCACCTCCCAAGCCAAATTAGTCATTTTCACGACTATATTTTTTTCATTGCAGAACTTTTGAAAAGTCTCGATCTCGATCGCTGCCATTTGATTGGCCATTCAATGGGAGGAGCCATTGCGAGCCTCTATGCAGCATGCTTTCCAGACCGAGTTCGGTCCTTGGCCCTTATTGAGTCCATCGGCCCCTTAAGTCTAGCAGAAGACGAAGCGCCGTCCCGCATGGCTCAAGCTGTGGAGTCCTGGCTTCGCAATGGGGGTAGAACCAATCCGTATTACGACGATCTCGATGCAGCCATTCAAACGAGACAAAAATCTGGCAACCTTTCCTATGAGATCGCCAAAACCCTCACCGTTCGCGGTACTCGGGCGACTCCTGATGGGATTCAATGGACTCATGACCCTCGGCTGAAACTCCCTTCAGCGCGTCTCTATTCTGAGCCTCAAGTACAAGCCTATCTAAAGAGCATCGAATGCCCCACGCTTTTTATTCGAGGCAACAATACATTTCTATCAAATGCAGCGTTGGTTGAGCAACGTCTAGAGATGGTTAAACAGCTTAGCCAGATAACAGTTTCTGGGGGCCATCACCTACATATGGAATCACCAGGGGAATTAGCGAAGATTATTGGTCAATTTCTAGATGTAGGCCATCTTTGATGAACTTTGGATTGATGCTATAGAAAAAGCTAAGTCTTTGCCAATAGCTGCCGATGGGCGAAAGAGAAAAGTTTTGAAGGAGCCTAGAGTTGGCAGCTATAGCTGGTCTGCGAAAAGAGAAGGTTCGTAGTGTCATCCTGTGTCGCGATCGGGAGTTTAAGGCAAAGTCCGTCTCATTTCTAAATGGGGCTGCCTTCCCTGCTGAGAAGACAACAGTAGAAGACATCGAAGATGCTGTAGATGCGATCAATCGCGATGATTTAATGTTGAACTTCGTGATCGATGGCTCCATGTTTTCGCCCCATGATCTTGAAAAGGCTCTCAGCAGATTCGCCAATGTTTGCCGCAATCCTGATGTAAAGGTTCTATGTATTATCGACGAAGCTCAAGCCGAAGACAAAGAGCGCTATCAAGCCATTTTTAAGAAACTATTCCTGGAGCGTCCGCCCCTTCGACAAGCTCAGTTCAATCGCGCATTTCACAGCAAAAAAGCAAAGAGAAAGCCCAACGTCGCAGCACCGTTGCAAGCTGGTGATAATGGGTTGCCGACGGAGCAAAGGAAGGGTCCTGCCTTGACTTTGATTGAAACCTCCGTTCATATCAAAGATACCATCACTATGATTAATGATATCGCCAAAGACCGTAGCAACCTCCAGCAAGTGATCGATATCGGTCAGCGGTTTAATGGACTCATTGGCGCTTTTCACTTCTTTGGCAACAAGGAAGGATACCCTAAGCTCCGTCATCTAGCTGAAATCATCGACGCGATTGGTCGCACCTATGAAGGCACAGATCGCACCGAGATTGATAGCACCCACTACCAAATATTAGTAGATGCCGCCAAGTGCAGTTATCTCATACTAAAAGATATGCGTGATGGCCAAGGAGTCAGGCCCGACCGCTTGGCAAGCCATGACGAACTTGCGGAACGGTTTGAAGCCCTCGAAGGCATTAAGATCCGAGCCAACGAAAACCAGGAAGACATTGATCGGATGCTTGATGAGCAACTGAAAGAAAGCTCTTAATCATCTTCGATGGAAACGATTCTTGGGGAATCTGTGGGACTGCTAAAGTCCAATCGATAGGCGAGATCGTCACCCGCTGATTTCCCTGACGGAATGTCTCTGCCGCGGACGCTCCAACTATTGCCGTATTCGTCACGAACTTGCCCCCAAGTATAGCCATTAGGGGGAATCCGAATCACCTTGCCAATTGCCATCACAACCTCCTTAGAACCTTCCCGTCGGCCAATGGCCTGCATCAGATTGATACATAGTTTCACTAGAGCTGCCAAAGCTAAGGATTTCAAAAGGCTACGGTGCCTAATGAGTCATTTTTTCGAGCCTTTTTCCTTGAGGGAGTTGAAGAACCGTGAAACCATGGTGAAAATCCCAGGAAACGCTGGTAACAACCTTAGGTACCTGGACCGTCTGTAAATTGAAGGAGGCCATTTTGCCTGACAATATTTTCCTCGTTGTGCTGATTTTCGCTGCTAGCCTTTATGTGTTAATGAAGGGCGCTGACTGGTTGATTGATGGTGCAAGTGCCTTGGCCCGTGAATTAAAAATATCAGAGTTGATTATTGGCCTTACTGTGATTGCCTTTGGAACATCTTTGCCTGAATTTGTAGTGTCCATCCAGGCTGCGATCTATGGTTCTCCGGAACTATCGTACTCCAATGTGGTGGGCTCGAATATTGCCAACATCCTGCTCATTCTAGGGGCCACATCGCTCATCATGCCCTTGAAAGCCCCTGAAGAGGTCCATAAGGACATTTACTTTTTCTTCGGGCTGGTTCTGACCTTTGCTGTGGTAGTAATTGCGAGCAGCACCGATAATAAGGAAGGCATCTTCTTCACATCAGAGCTTGGAACTTTCGGAGGACTCAGTTTACTCGCCTTTTTTGTAGCCTTTATTTTTCGTATCATTGGCAAACGAAAGGACGGTGTTTTAGAAATTCTTCCCAGCGAAGATAACGATGACGGTGAAGACGACGATGAACTCCCACTTTCAAAAGCGATTCTCTATTTAATCGCCGGAACTGCCATGATCATCCTGGGAGGTGAGTTCACCGTTCAAAGCGCCATTGGCATCGCACAAAAACTGGGAGTCCCAGAAAGCACCATTGGCCTGACGATTGTGGCGTTCGGTACAAGCCTTCCCGAACTGGTGGCAAGTCTAGCCGCAGCAGGCAAGAAAAAAGGCGATATGGCCATCGGTAATATCCTTGGTTCAAATTTGATGAATCTGGCGTTTGTGTTGGGCAGTGCTGCAACATTTTTTCCGATTTTCATCAATGCCTGGGGGGTCTTTGATATGTTGGTCCATACCCTGATTTCATTTGGATTCTTGGGACTTATGGCGCGGCGATCGGTGAAATTTAACCTCAACCGACAAACTGGAATCGTCTTCCTCATCCTCTATGTATCTTATATGACCATCATCGGTATGAGAGACTTCGTGACCTAGAAAAAAGAATATGCTATAGCTGGTGGCAAGAATCAAAGGGAGGCTCGTGGACGATGTATTTTAGAGACACACACGGATTTCGCATCACAGTCGAACCTGAGTTTATTTCTGAAGAGTACAGCGGTGGCCATCACTATTTCATTTACTCGTATACGGTTACCATCGAAAATAACAGTAAGAATCCATGCCAGTTACTGAGCCGGCATTGGATCATTCGTGATGGAACTGGCAACGAAGAGCATGTGATCGGTGATGGTGTGGTTGGCAAGCAACCCATCATTCGCCCCGGAGAGACGTTTTCCTACACTAGCGGCTGCCCTCTCACCACTCCCACCGGCAATATGCGAGGAAAGTACTACATGGTAGGGCCCAAGAATCGGGAGTTTGAAATCAAAATCCCGCTTTTTTTTCTACGGCCTGATGATGATGAAACCGCCAGCCCACCAGCCTCTTTCGAAGAAACTCGCTTGCACTAACTTCCGGTGAGCTAAGAAAATAGTCCTTTTTAGATCGAGACTGAGAACGAAACGCTCAACTCTCGCTCAAAAGGCTCGATGTCCGGTGGATATTTGTAATGGTAGAACTCATACTCCGCCATCCAATAAATCTGAGATGTCAACCGCACACCAAAACCAATGCCTGAATGGGGCTTGTAAGTCGGGCCCTCGACAACTTGGGTATCAGGCAAGCCTTGCTGTGAGCGATCGATGATTCTTTGACGAGCTGTGATCCCTAGCTTGACTCTAGCAATGAAGATAGAAAAGCTTGGATCGACGACCAAGGAGAGTTTGCCAATTCTCTGGGTCTCTTTGATTGTAACGTCCGCAGTGGGATCACTTGTGTCAATTTCCAACTCCTCCTGAAAGTTGATCTCGTCGTACTCATCGGCAACTTCAGTAACGTTCTCTGACTTCGTGTGTTCACTCTGCCCTACCGATGCCTGAAACTTGAGCAAGCGCCACATTGAAATTGTTGCTCTTACCCCATACTCTTGGCGCTGAGTCACCTTTTCGTTTTCGATGGTTTTATTGTTGTTGCCCGGAGTCACAGACTTTGTCGACTTGATGCTATAGTACGGAGAGATATCGATCCCCGCCAAGACACTCGTTGGGATGCCTAACGCTACCCCTAGAAGAATCACCCCCGTGATCGCTCTCATGCTTGAACTCCCTCGCCATAATGACAGCTATAATCCTTATCGGCAGAAGAACTGACGCCTTTACCATGTCATAGTGATTATTATTTGTGATTAGGCTTGTCTCAAAGGCGGCTGTTGCGTAAAACGGTCTTCCAATGAAATGGAGGATGGTATGGTTGTTTTCCTACTTAGTTTTTTGAGCGCCGTTGCGCTTTCTTTAAATCTTGTTATTCCTGACGCGGTAGAATCGTCCCTCGCGAGCCGTCTTCCATGGATCGCCCTAGGTGGCATTTCCTTGGCCTCACTGGCATCGCTCCAGCTCATATGGCGTCAGCGAACAATGAAAGACATGGCAGCAAGGCTCAAAAACTACCAAGATCAGACGATCCAAGACAACCATGTTCGACAGACTCTCGCTGAGGAGCTAAAAACGGCAAAAGACCAGCTAGAAGCAGCTCAGTCGCAATCAATGGAGCTAAGCAAAAAAATCAGCACTGCAGCTGAGGAGCGGCAGGAAGTCTACCAGAAGTTTGAAGAAGAGGCGAAGAGACGCCTGGATCTAGAGCGGCAAGCCGAGCAGCAAGCTAGCAATAGTGGAGAAGGTGATGTGATCACGCTTCTGAGTACCTTGCAGAAAAAAGGCCGATTTATAGACTTCGTCATGGGCGATATATCCCAGTACCCTGACGCTCAGGTGGGTGCAGCCGCCCGTGTCGTACACAGTGGCTGCAAAAAGGCGCTCCAAGAGTTTCTCGACATTGCTCCAATTCATAACGATGCAGAAGGAAGCCTGGTAGCCCTAGCTACGGATGACGCCGACCAACTGTATCGCTTTTCAGGAAGGCAATCTGAAACCATACCCTCACAAGGTCGTCTGGTGCACAAAGGTTGGAAAACCAATCGCCTGAGCCTACCGAGGCGCACAACGCCACTTAACCCAGACAATATGATTATCATGCCAGCGGAAGTAGAATTATGAGTTTGAATCAAGGGGTCGGCATCGACCTTGGTACATCCAACACTGCGGTTGCCTGCTATAAAGATGAACAGGCGCAAGTGATTCCTGTTCGTCAAGACGTCGGCCTAAACGAGGAATTAGAACGAGATTCCCTACCATCTGTCATTTTTATCCCCCCTGGATCCAATTCGCTTCAATTTGGAGAGTGGGCCAAGGATCAGGGCAAGTCTCAGCCCGACCGAACTGTGAGTTCGGCAAAATCGTGGTTGTGTCACCACCAGGTAAATCGCGAACAGAAAATCTTGCCGTGGAACAGCGATATTCCAGAGGAGAAACTCTCGCCCATCGAGGCTTCTCAATACATTCTATCGTTTGTTAAGACAGCAGCCGAGTCTCGGGTGAAAGATTGGAGCGGAGTGGTGATCACCGTGCCAGCATCTTTCGACGAGAACGCTCGCCGTTTGACTCAACAAGCGGCCAGAGCCGCTGGCTTTGAACAGCTAACCCTGCTTGAAGAGCCTTTGGCTGCGGTATATTCTTGGATTGCCGATCACCACGAAACCTGGCGTGAGCAGCTCAGCGACGGTGATATGATCTTGGTGTGTGATGTCGGGGGCGGCACCTCAGATTTCAGCCTCGTAGCTGTGTCAGACGCTGACGGTGAGCTAGAGCTGGAGCGTATGGCTGTGGGCCAACACTTGCTCCTTGGTGGCGACAACATGGATCTTGCCTTAGCCTTTCGCGCCCGCATGGAACTTGAGAACCAGGGACAAACGATCGACGACTGGCAGTTCGCATCTTTGGTTTACCAGGTCCGTCAAGCAAAAGAAGCCCTGCTTCTGCAAGCAGACTTGCCCAGCATCACCGTGGGAATTGCGTCCCGTGGCAGCGATTTATTTGCCAAAGCAATCTCAGCCGAAATTCAACAGGCCTGGATTCGGGAAATGATTATCGATGGTTTCTTTCCGACCTGTGCCAGGGATGCCCGCCCCACGAGAGAGGTGGAAAGTGGCCTGAAAGACTTTGGTCTCAACTACGAACAAGACCCAGCCATCACCAAGCACCTTGCAGAGTTTCTAAGCCAGGCTGCAAAAAATATTGCCTCACATGAAGGCCTTGCCAGCCGGGCGGGAGCTTGTTGGGATGGCCAAGCTCAACAGATTAAGCCCAATAAGATCCTATTCAATGGGGGAGTGTTCAACAGCCTTCGCCTGCGGCAAAGGCTTGAAGAAACCCTCCGCGAATGGAACGGTGCCCCCGTCCAAAGCCTTGCAGGGGATGACTGCAACCTAGCTGTTGCCAAAGGAGCTGCGTTTTACAGTCACCTCAAAACGAGCCAAACCCACTTAAGAATCAAGTCAGGAACAGCAAACTCTTATTATCTTGGAATCGAGTCTTCTGGAATGGCTATTCCTGGTTTCAAAGCACCGACGAAAGGCTTGTGTCTTGTCCCTCAGGGCACCGAAGAGGGAAGTCACCTACGGCTTCCCAAACGCACATTTTCGTTAAAAGCAGGGCAAGAGGTGGAGTTTAAGTTCTATAGCTCTCGCACCCGAGCCGGTGATCAACTAGGCGATGAAATCGCCAATGCCGACCGAGATCTGGAAAATACCTTCCGCCTAAAAAGCACGATTGATCTTAACGATCTCGAAGACCAAAGCATCCCCGTATGGCTCGACGCTGATATAGACGAGCTTGGGACGATGACTATAAAAATGCAACATACCCAATCGGACAAGGCGTGGAATCTAGAATTTGATGTGAGGAGTCATGACTAAGCCTCGTTACTTGATCGGCATCGACTTGGGCACTTCAAACTGTGCCCTTTCTTATATTGATCTAGATAAAGAAGATGGGCAGCCTCAGGTTTTGGACATCGCCCAATGGTATGAAGGTGGTGAAGTTAAACGCCAGACCCTACCCTCGTTTCTGGCTTATCTCAGCAAAAGCCAAATCAAGCGCCACGAGGGCAAACTCAAGTTGCACGGGGAAACACCTGTTCATCTGATGGTTGGTCTTGGAGCTAAAGACCATGCCATGGAACGACCCGACCAAGTGATTCACTCGGCCAAGTCTTGGCTGTCTCACAAAGGCGTCGACAGAAGTCAGCCCTTGCTGCCGTGGAATTCCGATGAGATTTTAGGTGATAAGCGGCTCTCCCCCATTCAAGCAGGAACCCAGCTACTTGATCATCTTAGGCTCTGCTGGAACTATGAAATGGCAGCTATCGACGAGCAGCTAAGATTTGAGAATCAAAAAATCGCAATCACGGTACCTGCATCCTTCGATCCTGTGGCTCAAGAACTAACTCTCAAAGCAGCCTTAAACGCAGGCTATCCCGAAAACTCAATTCATCTTTTGGAAGAGCCTCTTGCGGCTTTCTATAACTGGCAAGCCCAAGGCCGAGACCAAGCCCTGGCAGGTTCGAAGGATGAAAGACGGGTACTGGTATGCGATATCGGTGGCGGCACCTGCGACTTTACCTTGTTAAAACTTGATGAGAAACCAGATACCCCGGTGTCTCGCATTCGAGTTAGCTCCCATATACTTTTGGGAGGAGACAACATCGATCTGGCTCTAGCCCACTTGGTGGAAGCCAAGCAGGATCAAAATCTGAGTTCGTATCCTTGGGCCCAAGTGTTAAACCAGTGCCGTGACATTAAAGAGAAGGTCCTCGGCGGTAGCGATCAGGATCGCTTCCATATCACGGCTCACCTTGGAGGCAGCTCTCTTTTTGGCCAGACGTTCAGCGAGGAGCTCAAACGGGCTGACGTTTTAAAAACTGTGGAACAGTTTTTCCCCCATTGCCCCCGGAAACAGGTCAGCCATTCATCGGAAAATGCCCTTCAAGACTGGGGTTTACCATTCGCCCAAGACCCAGCGGTGACTCACCATTTGGCCGAATTCTTGGATGGAACGGACGTTCACTACATCTTGTTCGCTGGCGGCACTATGAAGCCACGATACATTCAGGAACTGATCTGCGAGCAGCTGGAACGATGGCAGGGCTTCGCTCCTGAACAACTAGAACAGGATGACTTAGACCTCGCCGTAGCCAAAGGCGCTTCTGCTTATCTAGGGGCAAAGGTGAGCAAGCAAGGATTGGTAGAGTCTCGATACCCTAGGAACTTATTTCTAAAAGTCGGTGCAGGCAAAACAAGCAAAGCACTGTGCCTGATCCCTAAAGGCCAAGAAACTGAGGCCGTGATCGACTTGGACTTACCAGATCTAAGAGCCCAGCTCAATCGCAGTGTGGTTTTTGAATTATTAAGCGACTCATCGGCAAGACCTTATGAAAGCGGCGAGATTGTTTCCCTTGAGCCTCACTTTGAAAGTGTAGCAAGACTTCAATCTCGCTTAAAAAGCAAGGTCAAAGGCAATCCTTTAGTTGCCGTGAGTCTCAGAACCTGGATTCGTGAAACGGGGAGCCTTGTAATCGAATGTCATAGTCAAGAGCAACAGGACCAGTGGCCTCTGAGCTTCGATCTTAGTGATTCCAACTCTGCACCAAATGAACAGTTCAACAACCACGCTGTTCAAGTGATACCCACAGAAAAAACAGAAGCTCTCATTCGCGGGCTCTATGGAAAAGGAAAACATTCCCCTCAACTAAGACCCAAGCAATTAGCTAAAAGCCTCGAACAATTGTTAGACCGCCCACGGCAAGACTGGGACCTAGTAACGCTACGATCCATCTGGAGCAAGCTAGAATCTGGGCTCACAAGACGGGGACGTTCCCTGGACCACGAGGTCAGCTGGCTGAACCTAGCCGGCTTCACCATGAGGCCTGGTTATGGCCACAGTCAGGATGGGGATGCTATCGAATCATTGTGGCGAGCCCATGAACTGGGCCTTCAGTTTCCCAAAGAAGCTTCCGCGCAAGAACAGTGGTGGATTCTTTGGCGACGAGTAGCTGGCGGGCTTAGCAAAGAGCGGCAAGAACTGCTGTGGGATAAGATTTTTCCCAGCCTGAAAAAGGATCGTGCTAGCTCTGCGCAGCAGTATTTACTTGCTGGTTCCCTTGAGCGGGTGGATATGAATCGCAAAGTACAATTAGGCAATGCTCTAGCCCAACAGATCGCACAGGGCAGCAAAACCCATATGGATGCCAAGATCTGGTGCCTTTCTCGCTTAGCCAGCCGTATACCTCTCTACGGTGGCCCGGAACATGTGATTCGACCAAGCTTTATTGAACAGTGGGCGGAAACCTTAGAGCCGCTACGGGGCCACGATCATCTTTACCGCAATCTCAATATGTTCTATAGCCAGGCAGGCCGGATGGTAAATGATCGGGAGATGGATATTAGTCCAGAATGGCGCCAAAGATTTCTCAAAAAACTGGAGCCACTGGGCGCAGACCAGCATCATTATCGCGTGGTATCTGAATACGTTCCTGTCAGTCATCAAGATCAGAACCAACTGTTTGGCGAAGACTTGCCCCTAGGGTTGTATCTCTCGTGAGCTATGATCGGAAAAATTCCTTTGATTAAAACGACCCGAGCCGGAAGCCTGACTACAGACTCCCGGCTCAAAATGCACACTAAAGGGACGGAAACACTTGGCCCTCCGCTAGGAGGGAAAGCTTTTCTTGCCTAGCAAGATGATAGCTAAATTAAGGTTTGACTGTGAATCTCTTTTAACGAATCAATTAAGTTTCCATAAATTAGAGACTTAATTTGAGCCCTATCTCTGCGTCTTGTTTCGACAAAAATGTACCCTTAACAATCAGCAGCGCCCCCTGCGGCATTTCACTCGAAAAACAGCTGCTCTAGAGGTTTCTTGCTGCCTCAATCGCCTGATTCGCACCCTTATAATCTCCACGACGTAAGCGGCATTGAGATATCAACTCCCAGGCCTTGCGCTTCTGATGGCTTTGACTCGGGTGCCATAAGCCCAAAGATTTCAAGGCCCATTGCTCGGCTTGGTTTTCTTTACCTTTAGCGAACAGTGATCGAGCCATCATATAGGAAACTTCAGGATCTCGATAGTCGATGCGATAGGCACGCTCCATGGAAGCGATGGCTTGATCCATCCGCCCTTCATCGAGATGAGATTTGGATTTGCGAATTAGATGAGTCACTGCTTTTTTCTGAGCCCTCGGTCCTGATTGCCGGTGACTTTTAGGTGTCGGTCGGCGCTGTTCAGGCTTTTCTGGTGGCAGATCCGGCTTTGGCTCAGGAGGCTCAAAATCCTGATTAGGGGTCACACACGAACTTAAACCCAGCATAACAGTGACTAAAAGAATGAGTTTCATTGACGACCTCTACTCAAATAAACGTTTAAACCAGTCCATCACCGGGTCCATACTTTTAATACAGGGCGACTGACCTTCTGGCTCTTGACCCTTTAAGAATGGCATATTTCGTACACCCTGGCAGAAGTGGAAACTACCACGACCATTGTCTTCGTCCACCCAAAAATAATCCACATCGTCAGGCTTTTGAAAATTTAGCGGTTGCCGAGAAATATCTTTCATCAACCGAGCCCACACTTGCAGCGCTCCTGAACTTCCTGTGAGGGGGGTTTTCGCATAGTCGTCTCGCCCCATCCAAACAACAGAGAGCTTGTCCCCAGTAAAGCCAGCAAACCAGCTATCCCTCTTATCATTACTGGTTCCTGTTTTTCCTGCCGCCCTTAGCTCATCATCGATCGTGTTATAGGCGCTCTTTCCCGTGCCCTCATACATGACCACTTGCAGAGCATACTGAAGAATATGAAGCAGACCAGGAGAAAAAACTTGCTGAATATTGGGAGGATAAGACTGAAGAACCTGATCCCGGTAATTCATCACGTAGCGTACGCTGCGCAATTGAGCACGAAAGCCGGCCGACGAAAGTGTTTGGAAGATGTTCATCACTTCGAATGGGCTCAAACCAAACGAACCAAGCAACATCGCTGGATTGGTCGGGATCTCATCTGACACTCCGAGGCGCCTTAAGGTATCGGCAACTTTTTCAGGCCCGATATCGAGGCCTAAGCGGACCGTTGCTTGATTGTAGGAGTGAGAAAGTGCTTGATAAAGCGGCACAAGGCCGTGATTCTTTTGATCGTAGTTCTGAGGTTTCCATATCTTGCCATCAGCCTGCTTGAGCTCAATGGGAGCGTCATCTATCATGGACGATAGAACATACTCCTTCGTCTCCAAGGCTGCCAGTACCACTGCCGGTTTTACAAGAGAGCCGATAGATCGTTTGCTGTCCAAGGCACGGTTAAATCCTTGGTATCCTGAGCGCTTGCTTCCCACCACGGCTTCCACATCGCCTGATGCCCCCGCGACGATCACCGCAGCCTCTAAATCTTCACCGGCACGGCCCCAGCGTTTGATTACCTGATCAACAGCATCTTCCGCTGCCCACTGAGAATGAGGATCGAAGGCGGTAAAGATGCGCATGCCCTCCCCCTGCAAATCTTCGGCGTAGTAATCACGTTCCAGATGCCGTTTGACGAGATCAAGGTATCCTGGATAGCGAATACTCTTAGTTTTAGGAGTCGGAGGCACTTTAAGGGGCTTTTTCAATGCCTCTTGATAAGCTTCTTCTTCAATTTTCCCTGCTTCAAAAAGCATTCTTAGCACTTTGTTGCGGCGGCTGAGACAACGCTTTGGATGACGGCGAGGGTTGAAGTACGAGGGTCCGTTGACTAGAGCCACCAACAATGCAGCTTCGTCAAGGCTAAGCTCTTCGATTGACTTACTAAAGTAGTATTCAGAGGCGAGACCAAAGCCATGAATCGCTCGATTGCCATTTTGAGCGAGATAGACCTCGTTTAAATAGGTTTCTAAGATCTCTTCCTTGCTGTAGTGCAATTCAAGAAGTAAGGAATAAACTGCTTCCAAAAGCTTTCTTCGCAGACTTCGCTCGGAACTCAAATAGAAGTTCTTCACAAGTTGCTGTGTCAAGGTACTTGCCCCTTGCACGACCCGACCCGCTTTAATATTGGAATAAATAGCTCTTGCGATCCCTTTCGGGGAGATCCCCCAATGCTCGTAGAAGCCCTGATCTTCGACCGCGATCAAGGCATCAATAAGAACTTGGGGAGCCTGCTGAAGTTTGATCAATTTGCGATCTTCAAAGTGATGGGGATACATTCCACCCACCATTAAAGGTTCAAGTCTCACAAGATCTACGGGCTGTTCGTCGATGCTTAGATCGCTAAGGCCCCCCGCTGACACTTCAAACGAAACCAGCTGCGCTGGCTCTTTTTCATCCCAGAATTGAAACATTCGCTTATAAATTTTATAGCGATCCCCCCTCACAGAGAACTGACCAGGGGCTTGAACATCAACAACAGGAATATAGCCACTTTCAAGTAGCTCACGCCTAAGGTAGCGATCGTTCAGCTCCTTGCCATCGTACAGCTCCATGGCTCGGCCATAGACAAGTGATGGCAGTCGCCACTTTTTACCTTCAAACTTTTGCCTTACCTGAAAGTCGAGAAACACAAGCCCCGCCAGAAGCCCAATCACAAGGCTGATGGAGAGCACCTTAAGGAACGATTTCAATATCTTACTCCTCTTGAAACGCCGGAATGAGGGAGGGTCTGCCCGATCAGAAAGCCAAGCCTCGACGGCTATCCAGTCAAGGCAGAGCTTTTTCTGACTCAGTGGTAATAAAGATGAGCACCCAATCAGTCCTATCCAAATATCTTACTCATTATAGGATCTTAAGAAAGCGCGCAGGCTGTTTCCCATAAGTCCTAAAGACTATACAGAAACATGCCGATATTTCCAATGGGGACCACTAAATTAGAGGACGGTATGAAAGCTACTTACCTGCTTTTGGCGATTCCACTGTTGTTGCAGACGGGGTGCCTGACCAAGCAAGATATGGCTTATGTGGATAAGACCATAGAGGAATATTACCAACTCCACTGGCAGCCGCTCATGAAAGAGATCGATAAACCCACTGATGAGCGCCGTTTTGAGCGTCGCCCGCAAAAGACAGTAGTTTGTAGAAAGAGCATGGTACGCACCTTACCAGAAGAGTGTGAGGAATACCGGGGCAAGAAGAAGAAACGCAAGAAGAGGCGAGGCAATCGATTTAGCTACAACCGCTAAATCTTCGGTCTCAGATTCAAAAGCCATGTTTCAAATATGGAATTGCCAGCTACTCCTTCGCAAAATCCGTGATGACGGCGATGCTGCCGTCGTCTGGTTTCAGTTCGCCCCTCATGCCAAGGCCACTCGATACCACGCTTCCGCTTAAACCTAGATAGTCAGCCTCATAAAGATCTGATAGAACTAATGCTTGCATTTTTGGTCGTGATTTTCATTGAAGGTTGCAATCCATGGCTACACTGGACAAGAAGACCCTTGCCGATAAAACACAACTCCACGAGATCATCGTTGCTCAGATGAGACAGAACCTAGATGATATTGTCCGTTCGGCGCAGGCTGCCCACGGGGGAGCTACTCACGAAGATGCCGTTGCGAAGAGCAAGTACGATACCCACGGCCTTGAGCTATCTTATCTTGCTGGCTCTCAGTTTGAGCGAGCAAACTTATTAAGAGCAGACATCGTGTCATTCTCGGCTCTTAAACCCACTCTTTTTGACAAGGATCAAGCCATCGGCGTTAGCTGCCTTGTCTCTCTCGAATCTATTCACCCTAACCAGAAAAAGTTGGTGTTTCTCTCCCCTTACGGGGCAGGGATGACCGTCAATTGGCAGACCAGCCCAGTAAGTATCGTTAGCCCCGAATCCCCGTTAGGTGTGGAACTGGTGGATAGCTTTGCCGGCGACGAAATTGAAGCTGGCAGCCAAACCCTAGAAATCATTAGCATTCTATAGAGCCAGGAAGCAAGATCCCAATTTTCTAAGGAATTTCCTTGTGTCGGATTCGTTTTCACGTTAAAAGCACCACACAAAAAAGACGTACTGATGATTCATCGGTAAAAGATCGGGTATGCAGCAGGCTCTGACGGAGTTAGCTGCCGTTAGACAAAGAAAGAAGTATATGACCCAAGAACTCACGTTTGCCACTCTAGGCCTAAGCCAAGACATTGTTGAAAATCTAGAATCCATTGGCTTCAAAACTCCCACCCCCATCCAAGCAAAAAGTATCCCAGAACTACTAAACGGCGGTCGCGACATCCTCGGACTTGCGCAGACTGGTACTGGTAAGACGGCTAGTTTTAGCTTGCCCATAATTGAAACGATCAATCCAGATCTACCGCGGGTACAAGCTTTGATCCTAGCTCCCACACGAGAGCTTGCAAAGCAGATCTGTGAAGAGATTTATCGCCTCAAAGGTCAGCGCAATCTTAAGATCTGCTCGATCTACGGTGGTTCGTCCTATGATCGCCAAATCAGAACCCTTAAGCAGGGCGCTCAGATTGTTGTCGGAACTCCGGGCCGCGTGATCGACTTGTTGGATCGGAAGGCACTTCGAGTCGACGACCTCCAGTATGTAGTCCTAGACGAGGCGGACGACATGCTTAATATGGGATTTATCGATGATATCGAAACAATCCTAAGCTTCGCTCCGGAAAATCGTCGGATGTTGCTTTTCTCTGCGACAATGCCACCACAGCTCAACCGTATTGTCGATCGCTATATGAAAGAAAAGATCGAAATCAATCTACGGCCAAAAGAGCTAACCACAGCTCTGACCGAACAGATTTATTACGAAGTCTATGATTCAGACAAGCAAGAAGCCTTGGAGCGGGTTATTCACGCCAATCCAGATTTCTATGGTATCGTTTTCTGCCACACCAAAGTGGAAACAGATGAAGTGAATCATCTGCTGATTAAAGCTGGCTTTAGCAGCGAAGCCCTTCATGGTGACATCAGCCAGAACCAACGAGAGAAAATTGTTCATCGCTTCAAGAATCGCAAGCTACAAATTCTTGTCGCTACTGATGTGGCAGCACGAGGGGTCGACATCAAAGCCCTCACCCACGTAGTGAACTACTCTCTACCAAGTCACCCTGAGTCTTACGTCCACAGAATCGGTCGAACCGGTCGGGCTGGAGAAAAAGGTATGGCGATTAGCTTGGTCAGCCCTAAAGAGCGTCATCGACTCAGATCGATTCAACACGTTGCGAAGGGTAAGATTGAAAAGCAAACACCACCTTCGGTGCAAAGCATTATCAAAGCCCAGAAAGAGAAAATCCATGCAAAGCTAGCTGGAGCATTGGATAGCTTACAAAATTCTAGTGAAGAAGGTCGATTTGAGCACTACTTCACTCTTTCTGAGAATATTTTGCAAGATGTGCCTCCCAACCAGGCTATTGCAGCACTGCTGCAAATCGGTTTTGGAACCTCACTTTCTGAAGGCGATTACCGCCCTCTAAAAGCTCCTCGTCCTGAACGCCGTTACGACCGTAACAACAGCCAGGGTGGGCGATATGGTGATCGTCGCCGCCGAAGCAACGATGGTTTCTCAGGGGGACGCTACGGCGAAGGTCGTCGTTCTTATCGCGGTGGTTCTCAAGGGGGCGGCAGCAGAAAAGGTGGTCAGAATCGCTATGATCAACGACCTCGTCGCTACAATTCTGACAACCCTAGCTACGGTTCTGGTAGCAACTAAAACAAAAAAATCCGAATAAACATTCGGATTTCAGACTTTCTGATACGAATAGGGCCCCAATTTCTCGGGCCCTATTTTTTTCATTGCTTGTAGAAAATTTCAAACTTCACGCGACGATTTCGTGAGCGACCTTCAGAAGTGTCGTTACTTGCATGAGGTCTTGATTCACCGTATCCAACCGGGATAACCTTTTCTCGTGGCACGCCGACCTCGTCGACGACCCAATCCAATACAGTGTCTGCTCGGCGATCACTAAGTCCGAAGTTGTATTCGTCCGAGCCTAGTTTGCAGGCATGGCCCTCCACAACAACCCTTTCGATCATGTGATGGTTTTGTAAAACCGACTTCACCTTATCTAACTTAGACTTTTCGCTTCCGGTGCTCATACGATACGAGTCATAGGCAAATTGAATATCTTCCAATTGTATCACCAGGTCAGGGCTTGTTTTCACTTGTGGTGGAGATGGTGCCGGCTCGTGGATGAGTACAGGCTCGTCCCTCTTGAGATCGATATCAAACTTCCAAAGCAAGCCAACGAAGTAGCGCTGATCAGCACTACTCACCGCATGGCGCATTTCAGCACCACCACCAGCCTGCAGAATCAATTGATCGATAGGACGATAACGAAGGCCAGCGACACCCTCTAGCACCGAGGCATTCCTTGGTGAAATCGCCACAATATCTGTTTTAGTGTAGTTGCCATAGAACTCAGCAAGAGCGCTCCATCTCGTAGATGGGATAAACCACTCCACAGCAGAGGAAAACAGCCACTGATTCTCATAGGGCTCAATGGGAGTATCATTATCGAAGGCAATACTCTCACCAGAGTTTCGCCACCGGTGCCCTAAGTTTGCTGCCAAGTGTATTTGACCAAACTGCAATTCACCAGCTAGCTCTAAGGAATATGCTGGCCACTCTTCATCACCGGTATAAGGATTATTTTCTACCCTATTGTAATTGACAGTACCAACGAGAGCAAGACCGCTCATGGCCCCTTCCAAGAACCGCCACTTGAAGCCGCCGCGAACTTCTGTATTGCCCATCTTATCGAATTGGCCATGATACTGATCATCGTCAGCCACTCGTTGGTGAACAATATAGGGAACCGACAAACTTAGATCGAAACGATCGCTTAGTCCGAGAGCAAAGTTCACATCCATAGCTGACAACCCATCGTTGTATTCTTTCAGGATATCACGATTGCCGTCTGGCTGTTCGAAGTATGGCAGGGTGTTGACACCATGATTGAGGCCCAAACTAAGGCTGAATCCACCTGCCCCTAAAGTCTTGCTTGAATGGACAGTTAAATAGTCCACAAACGATATACCCTGGTTAAAGTTCTGGTGGTCGGAGCCAATGGTATTGGCAAAAGCAGCGGAATTATAGAGCAAAAAAACAGCGACAATGGTCTTCCACATGACAGCTTCCCCAATAATAGAGTCGAACAAGTTCCACATTGCTAACATTGCAAAACCGAAACCAATGCTATCTATCTAAAAAAAGACCCCATTCTTACCCAGGGTATTTGCAGGAATCAGATGACTGTCAAGCAAGTTGACAAATCTCGATTAACACTGAGGAAAATCTTTCCCGACATAAAATTTTGATATGCAAAATAAAGTAAACTTTCCTTCAAAAATTAAATTTAATTATATTAATTATAGAAACTTAAAATTTAAATCTCATGTGCAAAATATAACTGCCGATGGGTTCTTTGTAGGTCGCAAGATCAACCTGATAACAAAACATCGAACCTTTATTGGAGACCAGAGTCTATGAACCTCATAAGCAAACTTATCAGCCTAAGCATCATGTCTAGCATTGCGATATCCTGTGGTCAGAGTGACGAGCGTGAAGAAACATCGACTACAAGCTTAAGCTCTAGTGAAACGGTTTCTAGCGAGTCTGTATCAACCAGCCTCACCGACGCTTTAGAAGCGTTGAGCGATAGTAGTAGCAGTAGCAACTCTAGCACGCTAGCCTTGCAAGGCAACGAATCTCGGCCAACAATTGAGAGAAGTCGAAGCTGTGTAGAAGATGGTACTAGTGCCCAGGTAACACTTGAAAAAAGCATCAGTGGCTCAGTGGAGTTCACGACCCGCTTTGCGACGATCACACGAGAATTGACCGGCTCTGGCACAACCATTAGGACTTGGAGCCAAGGCGAGACTGCTGTTTTATGTGATAGCTCAAACTCATATGCAGATATAGACTGGGATGGAGACATTAGCAACCTTTCCCTTTCTCTTAGCTTCGATCGAAGTAAGTCCTCCAGTAATTCAAGGGTGCGCTCTTCTGATAACAGCGAGACCACAAGGACCAAGCAGCAGACAGCTTCCGGCAGCCGCACCATAACTTGGATCTCTCATACCGACAATGGCGATGGGACCTTTACCCGGGTAAAATCAGTTTCCAGTTCAGTGACAAGAACTAGCGAGGTTTCATCATCTAACAGCGATAACAACGTGTCCTTGTCTCTAACGATTGAAACAGTGGATGGTGAAGAGCTTAACGTCACGAGCGTTCGAGATGCAACTAGCTACGAATTGCAGTCGAAGCTTATAAGTTCAGGTTCACTCAGAGCATCAGAAGACGATGCGTCCTATGTCGTCACCAGCTTTGACGACTACCTGATCACCTTTGTAGATGGTGAGTGCACCCCAACATCTGGAAAGCTGACCGCAAATTTCTATGATAACGGGAGCGATACTGCAGTAAAAACGCTTGAAGTGTCCGTTGATAATGGCTCTTACACCTTGATGGATATCACCGACTCAGATAACCCAGAGGAGATCACTGACTTTGACTATGACCTTTGCTATGCGGCAGACTTTCAATAAGCCCTAGGAAGCAGGCCCTGCCTGCTTCAGGAGTGCACCATGAATCAAGATCTTATGGACATGCTGAAACAAAAAGTTTCCCCTCTGGATTACTTAGACTATCGGCAGTATTTAGACGCCGTCTACCAAATTGTTAAGTCAAAACTAAACCGTTACTCCTATATCCGGTTTTCTGAAGATCTTGGTTTTTCTCGCACCAATGTCCTTCACCTCATAATAAAAGGCAAACGTCCCCTTACCAGTAAGGCTGCGAGCAAGGTTATCGCAGCCTTACAATTATCAGGGCCTGAAAAGAAGTACTTTGTAAATTTAGTGAAGTATCAAAATGCGCGCCAACCTCAAAGCCGCGAAAACCTATTTCAGGAGCTTTTGCAAATCAAGTCCAAGGTTCTTTCACAACCTGAAAGTCAGTCCCAACTTGAATTTTTTAGCGAATGGTTTCATGTGATCATCTATCAAATGACATTCATGGCTGACTTTAATGCAGACCCTAGCTATATTGCAAAGGCGGTCAAGCCCAATATTCGCCCAGAGCAAGCTCGAAAGAGCTTGCAGCTTCTCAAAAGTTTGAAGCTGATCGAAGACAACCCTGAAACGGGTCGCCTGGAACCGACAAAGCTTCGCGTCACTACCGGAGATGAAGTCGCCTCTATCGCCGTAACTCGATATCATCAACGGATGATCGATCTTGGCAAGGAATCCATCACATCTGTTCCAGACCAAGAGCGAGATATCAGTTCAGTCAGCATTTCCATTCCGATGACATTACTGCCAAGCCTGAAGGAAGAGATTAGCGTATTTAGGAAGAAAATTTTAGCTCTTGCCGACCAAAAGCGCAATCAATGCGACGAAGTCTATCAGATGAATATCCAGCTCTTTCCAACAACCGATTTGAACAAAGGAGATAAGTGATGATCCAAATTGTATTGATCACCTTATCGATGATCTTGTTCTTTGCTAGCTGCGGTGTTGAGGTGGGCAACCCTGCCAACCCAACCAATCCAGATAGTAGCACCGGAACAACTAAGGTAGCTGATGATCCAGATGTTGTCACATTGGTAGCCAGCGATCACTATAATGAAGCCCTATCAGCTGTTACCGACACCTATGATTCACGAAGTAGTGCATCTCTCTTAAGTTTGGCCCAAAACACAGGCTTCGACATCACCTTCTCCTGCGATGATTCTGGCAGCGAAACGGTTGTCGTTAAGTCCACAAGCGGAACGGTTAGCTACGATGTTGGAATCGGTGCGCGGCGGAGAACTGTAGAGGAATCACTCAGCCGCAGCTCCACTGCAACTTGGGTCATTCCCAATCAAGAGATTGCCTGTAGCAGCGATTCTCGTCGCGCCCGAGTGCAATGGTCAGGGATCGATAGCCTGAGCCTTTCTATCCAGCAAGAATCGCGGCGCGATAAGACAATCACCCGGCTATCAGATGAGGAGGTCCTCCTCATCAAAACAGTGGAACTCAACGGTAACCGCACCATTCAAATGAGCCGCGAAGCAACAGGGATAATCGTAGAGACGATGTCTTATAGCATCGCCCATAGTGTTAGCTACGATTCTACAGATACCACCGGCTCGTACCAACATACTATGCAAGTCGATGAAGCTACTCCGTTGATTATTGCCAAGAGTTTTTCAGATAGCAATCGACTCGCTAGCTTTGTCATCCGTAGTGGTGATGTACGTTCCACATTTGATGATGAATCCCGACTAATCACCCGCTACGATAACCTTAGCTTTGAAAACGATTCCTGTTCTCCAATCTCGGGTACCATGCAAGGGTTTGTCTATGAGAGTGATGCTGCAACGGAGCCGACAAGCAGCTTCACAGTAGAGTTTGAAGATAGTATTGGCACGATTACCTTTGACAATGGCGATAGCCAGGCCTTTGAGGTCAATAACTGCACTTTTAATTGATGGCTGAGAGTCTAGCACTAAATACGCTAGCTCCCTCTCCATGTATCAGCTGTGTTGCATTAACTTGTGCGGGAGTGATTCAAGCCTTCCCGCTGGACTCACCTCTACGTAGTTAAGCTTGCGTTGCAACTCCCTGATCGTTGCAGCACCGCCATAGGTTAGCCCAGAACGGAGACCTCCGATAATGTCAGCTATAATCTCTTCTTCGGTTTCACGATACGGTACTTCCGTAGCCACGCCCTCCGCAGTTTTCCATTCAGCAACACCCCCATGGTAGTCCTCTGCTACCTCTCGGCTGGCCATACCCCGATAGGTCTTGTAGCGATAGGGACTGCCATCTTCGAGGTCTCTCGTGAGAACAGCACCAGGAGTAGGCCTAGTGCCACTTAACATACTACCAATCATCACAAAATCAGCTCCAAACGCCAGCGCCTTCACGATATCTCCAGCGGCCTTGATGCCTCCATCTGCTACAACCGAGCGTCCTACCCGCGCACACTCAGCAATCGCCGTTAGATTCGGCACACCAAAACCAGTCTTGATGCGAGTCGTGCACACAGATCCCCCACCAATGCCAACCTTGATAACATCAGCCCCACAACTCGCAAGATAGTCTGCCCCAGCATAAGTTGCGACATTGCCAGCCATGATGCATGCATCCTTGCCCAACAAATCTCGCAAGTCTTTGAGTGTTTGACCTACATATTTTGCGTGGGCGTGGGCGACATCGATACAAAAGTAACCCGCCCCTGCCTCAGCGAGAGCCTTGGCACGCTCCAACTCTTGACTGTTGCAGCCAATGGAGACAAAAGTCTTCGTTTTACACCGCTTGAACATAGCAACATTCTGATCGATATCCATAAAGCGATGAAGAACACCAATCCCCCCCTTGGAGCCGATAAAGTTCGCCATCTTATCCTCGGTAATCGTATCCATGTTGGCGGTCATGACCGGTAGATCCAAGGATAGCTTACCCATATGATCTTGAGACGAGATATCGACGACCCGTCGTGAGGCGTAATGGTTGTAGGATGGCACTAAAAGAACATCGTCAAACGTGATGGCACGAGTCATCGTAAACCTCATAGCTTCAAATTTTACACAAACTTGCGAAGGGTAATACAAAACTGAGCCAAAGCTCAAGCTATTTCGTGGATTGCCGTTCTTGTAGCAAGTCTCAGAATCACCTACAATGGAATGATACAGGGACCGGAGTGAGGCGACTTATCGTGGATGGACGAATGAGCTGGCGGCAGAGATCACAAGCCCGCGGCATGAAAGTCCTAAGTTTTTCGATTCCATTATTTCTCATCGCGATGATTGGTAGCTCTCAGATCCCCCGAGGTTTGCCGGACCTGCTTGTCGATCGGACCCTCAAGACCCATCGCATCAAGGCATCTTTTACTATAAGGTCTAGCGGCGAGTCACCAGTTCAAATGTACTTGGAGATGCAGCCTAGCCTTCGCCAACCTATGGCCTTTATCTATAAGATTCGCCAGGGTAAGGACCTCCTCCGATCACGTAAGCTGACCCTAAGACCAACCAACAAGGAAGGCTTGCAAGGGATTGACCAAGCCTTTCTTTTAGCTCCTGGCCGCTACACCGTGTTCGCTAGCTTTTCAAAGAAACAATGGGCCAAGGAGGGGAGAAAGCCTTGGCGCTTTGGACTGCTTCGCAATCCGATCAAGGCACACGTTCAGATCTTCCGGTATTTGGAAATGCTCACGTTTCCAGCTTTGAGTCTCATCATTTTGGGACTTGTGATGGTGATGGTCCCTCGCCTGATAAATGATGGCTAGGGCTCCATGTAAGGAGGTGAGTGGCGCGCTCTACTAGTCGTCAACCATTGCGATGCTTTCGAAGGGAAAGCTCATCACAACCAGCGAATTATTCGATTTTGCGAACCGCACGTCGATATCATCGTTTCGCACGTTCTTGACAACTCCCAGCTTCCCTTCGTAAGCTCCAGCTGAGATTTTTACAATATCCCCAACGTTGAATGTCATGCCTGATCTCCTGAATCTATTCGTCTTCCAGTAAAGTATCTTTCGGAGCTTCGAGAAAAACCTATACCAAGGCTAGAATAGGCTGTAAAAACAAGCAACTACCCGAGAGGGCATCTTAGATATCAAGCAATCACCCCATGTTAGCTAACCCAAAAATGCAGGTTTTTTCAGTACGTTAGTACAAAGGAATTAGCTAAGTCATAGAAAATTGCTTACGTTGTTTGCTGAAGGCGAAAAAAAATTGCTTCAGGCGGCTTTAATCTGGCTCAGGATGCTCCGGATGTCATCCGCAGAGCCAATGTAATCGACATTATCATGATCAATCGCAACCTTGGGCATGCCGAATACTGTTGAAGATGTAAGATCCTGGGCGATGGTATACTGCCCCGCTTGCCGCATACTCCCAAGAGCAAGGGAGCCATCATCTCCCATCCCGGTGAGGAGTATTCCAAGAACCTTCCGTGTGGAAAGATTTGCCGCAGAGTTGAATAGATGATGGACACAGGGTCGTAGTCCCTTGTAGCGCTCATCGTCGTCACAGTAGACGAGGATCTCTCGCTTGGGGCCTTGCCTGACCTTGATGTGTCGATCCCGTTCTGCCACATATAAAGTATTGGGTTGAAGCGCTACTTCATTGTTCACAACTTCAAGTTTTAGCCCTGAACTTTGTGCTAGGTCACAGGCAAATGAATCTTGAAATTGAGGTGGAATGTGTTGAACTACGACCGTAGGTGGACATTGCGATCCCAGCTGGGATAGAATTTTTTGAAAAATCTTAGGCGCCCCAGTGCTACCACCAATCACCAATAGATCTAAGGAACGCACTCGCTCGCGATTAAGATGAAGAAGTTTCCCACTATAGCGTGCTAGAAGGCAGTCTTGAACATGCTGGATCAAGTCGTCAGGGTTCACTGGCTTACCTACAACCCGGAAAACATGCTTGGAGTTCAAATCAGCTGATATATGCCCAGTAACGATAATGATCGGGACTCCCTCGCGAACCTTCTGAATGGCCTCACTAAACTCAATGCCATTCATAGACGGCATCATGTAATCACTTACAACAGCCTGAACAGGATTTGCCCTAGCATAATCCAAAGCCTCTTCGGGGGTAAAAAACATTTTGGTATTGAAGCCAGCTGACTCAATAATCGTTGCGAAGGTTTCTGCCACAAACTTATCGTCGTCGACGATCACAACTGGCAGCTGTGAGAACCGGCCGCCAGTCTTACGAATATCTAGAATATTATTTACCCGTTGCAGAAAGCCACTAAGATTGATTCGAATGGAGTTCAAATCCAACATTTCATCTGCAATGATCTCAAGCTCTTTTAGATCGTGCTTTAAAGCCCCCTCATCGCCAATGATGATGCACGGCGTATCAGGGTAGCGTGTTTTAGCATTCTTTAGCCAGCCAGCAAGTTTAGATGCATCTGATGTTTCCACTGTGACAATCATCATTTTCGGTGAGTTCGATCGGAGCCAATCTGACCCCGCCTCAAGATTATGAATCACATGAACATTATGCTCACTTTGAGATTGAAAGCGTTTCGATATATCGTCGCCCTTATGGAGGTCACACCACAATACCTGGTCCTCTCCATTGCCACTGGCCGGATCGGGGAGGTTTAAAGTTGATAACTTAGAACCAGAAGCCTCACTTCCACTATCTCCAGATCCGCCAACCTTAGTGAATACAGATCCACCCACCCGATCTGCGGAGACTTTTGCTGAAAAGCTTTCGCTATGGCCTAAGACAAAAATCCCACCTTCGACCACCTTATCAGCGATGTACTTAACAATGAGGTTCACGCGATCCTCATCAAAGTAGATCAGCATATTACGGCAGAAAACAATATCGTAATGACCTTGAATTGACGGTAACTGCAGGGCACTACACTCCGCAAATTCACAACGCTTCCGCACGTCCTTGCTTAGGGTCATCATCCCTTCCGTCTTACCGCTCCCGACGAGAACATCGCCGTGGTATTCGTGAGGTATTTTAGGTAGATCTTTAGAGTTATAAATGGCTTTTTGTGCCCTTTCAATCGATACCGGATCGATATCCACTCCCTTGATTGAGTAATCCCAACCCAAATGTTTCTTACGAATGGACTCTAAAAGCAAGGCCAGGCTATAGACTTCTTCACCAGTCGAGCAGCCCACACTGAGCACCCGAATCGGCTTTCTCGGATTCGCCAGAAAGGTATCGCGGAGGTACTCGAAATGCCGAGCTTCCCGAAACCAATAGGTGGTATGGATGGTTAGCGATGAGATCAAATAACAGTGCTCTTTAGGGTTCTGACTAGAGTATTGAAGGTAGCTTTCAAGGTTATTCTTATTGTTGAGATACATGCGTCGTTCGATATTATTAAGAAATATCTCGGCTCTCTCGCTAGCAACCTTGGATGTACCGATTAACTTGTCAACAAGTTCAAAAACTCTCTTCTTTTCGGCATGGCTAAATTGATAACTCATCCCATTCCCTATGCAGTTTGAAGCTCGCCGCCTCGGATTGTCAGCAAATCGTCTTCGTCTAGAATATGTTTAAGATCCAAGACCACCACTAGCTCATCACCTGGCAGTTGACCGATCCCTTGCAAATACTTTTGAGGAACACTGGTTTTGATGCTAACATCGGTGGTTATCATAGCCTGTTCTAAATTAACAACGCCTCGTACCTCGTCGATCATTGCCCCTAATGGGCCAGATTCAGATTCATAAATGATCACCGAATTTCTCTGACTTCTTTCGGTTGCTAGGCCTAACATTGCTCGCAGATCGATCAAGCCAACAACCTCTCCCCTTAGGTTCGCAATCCCTAAAAAGTAGTCCTTCGTGTTTGGAATTGCCCGAAATGCAGGAACCTCGATCACCTCCCGTGCGGCAAGCAACGGAGTTGCATAGCTTGTACCCCCCAGAGAAAAGACAAGGTAAGGCTTCACGCCATCGTAGTCGTCGAGAGGAGCTGGACCCGTGCTCGATGACTCGCTTGTTTGCGCGGGAGCCGCCGTCTGCGCAGGCGGTGGCGAAGTTGGTTTCGGTGCTTCTGTAGTCGGGCTCTCGTCAAAAAAGCCAAAGCGATTCGAATCAGCCATGAGCTTGCTCCCTTATAGACTCTACTTGATGTTTTGCAATTTCAGAAAGGTTCAGAACTAAACCAGCCTGCCCGTCTGGAAGAATGGAAGTCCCCGTCACCCCTGGCATCGTCGCCATCTTACCCGACAGAGGTTTAACAAATAAATTCATGCGCCCAAAGAGGCGATCGATTTCAAAGGCTACTGGCCTTGTTGTCGCGCGATTAATCACTGCTGCTCGGCGTTCAAACAGATCGCGAACATTTTCATCCTCTGTGTCTTCGGGCGTTGGCAGCTTAAGAAAGTCTTGAATGTTCTGCACCGATACAATTTCATCTCTCATCTTGAAAAAATGATTACCGCAATCCGACTTCTGCATCTTAAAGTCTGATAGGTCGATGATCTCAGAAAAGTCTTTTAGTGGCACTCCATAGCGATTGCCAGAAATTTCAACCAGCACGGACTCCACCATGGAGAAGTTGGTGGGGATGGAGACAATGAATTTCGTGCCAGCACCCAATTTACTCTCAATACGAAGGTTTCCCCCAAGCCGATTCAAAGCTTCGGCAACAACATCAAGGCCTACTCCGCGACCAGATATCTCTGTGACCTGCTGCTTAGTCGAAAACCCAGGCCTCATGATAAGTTGATAAATATCGTCGTCGGTGAGATGCTCCCCGGGGCTCACGATGCCCTTCTCACGAGCCTTGGCAAGAATACGATCCTTATCCAATCCACCGCCATCGTCTTGAACAGTAATCTCCACGATGCTGCTTTTCTGCTCTGCCTTGAGGGTAATGTGACCAGCACGGGGTTTTCCGGCAGCTTCCCTTTGGTCCGGCATCTCAACCCCATGATCAGCTGCATTACGAACGATGTGTATAAAGGGGTCGGCGATCTGATCTAGAACCGCTTTATCTAATTCAATGGCAGTTCCAATCTTGGTAACTTCGATCAGTTTTCCTGTCGATCGGGCCACATCCCGACAGGACCGTTCAAGTCTTTGTAAAAAACGATCGATAGCTTGCATGCTCAAGGATATAGTATCTTCCTGAAGCTGTCTGATGTATTTGAGGCAGTATTCTAAGGCTTCCTGTGATTCCCGTGAACTGTGGGTTCCAGCTAGAAATTGGTGTTCAAGAACCGCCAACTGGGTGCCAAGCTCTCCCACGAAATTGATCATCTTGTCGATCTTACCACGCTTGACCCGAACCACCTCGTTGGCAATCTTAGCCTTGCTTTTGTTTTTATCAGACTCATCGGCATCGTCTTTTACTTCGCCATCATCCATGGCCTGCTTATCATCCGCAACCTGACTCTCAACCGTAGTTTCTGCTGGCACATCGGATTCACTGCTACCAAGCTCACCCTCCAGCACCTGAAGCTTCTTTAAGAGTGCATCTTGCTCTCCCCGATCCGGCTCACCATCCTGAAGCCAACGATCCATAAGCTGCTGAGCCTTGAGAATGAAGTCGATAAACTCCCGCTTATCCCCTGTAAGGTTACCCTGCTCCTTCTTTATGAGATCTTCTACTTTGTGGACAAAATTACCAAAGTCGTCCAAACCTACAGTTTTAGAAGAACCTTTCAGGGTGTGCGCAACCCGGAACAGCTCCTTCATGGTTTCGATGTCAAAGCTGGATTCCAGAATCAGGGCGCAAGATTCCCACTTCGATAGAAGTTCCTCTGCCTCTTCTCGAAAGGTTGCAATAAGCTCTTCTTGAAAACTATCCATGCCTACCTCTTAGTCATTGGCTGCTGGCCTAAACGATGGATCATCGGCAATATCATCTTCAACAGTCTCCATGGGGCGAGGTTTTGTTTTTTTCCGCGCATTCGCAATGCTGACAAGTCCGCCATCTCCTGAGGAATTGTTCGACCCATCCTTTCGTTCGTGCTTCACGGCATAGGCTAAATATTCAAGACGATCCGACAAATCTAAAATCTCAATACTTTGAGCTTGCAGCTCATCTGTAAGGGATTCAAAATCCTGAATTTGCTGCAAGTTACTTTGAGTGGAGCTATCGATATTGGTAACAGCCGTTGTAATTTGCTCAACTCCTAGGCTCTGCTCTTTGGCAGCTTGATTCATATCCTCAGCCCGAGAATTGATATCTTTGACTTCAGTTTTGATATCTTCAAACAGCCGCCGCACCTCGTCAGTGTATTCAGTGCCCGCAAAGATTTTTTCGTTCACCGAGTTCAAAAGATCGGTCACTTTCTGATTGCTGGTATCAATAAGATCGGTGATTTTTTCTGCCGCCTCGCCACTAGACTGGGCGAGTTTGCTAACCTCTTCCGAGACAACCGCAAAACCTTTGCCATGCTCACCAGCCTTAGCCGATTCGATGGAAGCGTTAACTGCAAGTAACTGGGTTTTGAAGACAATGTCATTGATCAGCCCTGTTTGCTTAGAGATCGCTCGCATGACATCATTTACTTCTCGAAGGCGCTCGTTCGATTGCTTTACTTCCCCCATGGCTGTAACCAACTGAGCAACGGACTCTCCCCCGCGATCCACAAGTTTAGAAACGACCTGAGATGACGACGATGTCATCTTTGATTTTTCCAAGGTGCTGCTAACCATGGAATTGATTTCAGACATGGAACTTACCGTTTCCTGGATTGCGGCAGCGGTATCTTGGGCACTCCGAGAAAGGCCGGCACTAGCACGGCTTAGAGACGCTGATGAATTCTGGGAGCGATCGGATGCCTTGCTTAACCCCGCAATCAGCTCGTCTATCTTCTGATGAATACTTCGGATGGACATGATCGATATCGCTACGATAAGAGCAAAGTTTACCAAGATACCAATGAGTTGAACCCCAAGGCCTCGCAAAGCCTGCGCTCCAAAGTCGCTGATAAAGGTTTCCGCACTTTTAAAATTACGGTCGATCAGCTGCGAAATGTCCTGAACCACTAGGGTTGATGTAGCAAACGACTGTTCTCCGGTGATACCGTAGGCTCCTTTGGTATAGCCTTCCAGCAAGATTTTAACCGACTGCTCCATGTACCTCCAGTGCTCCTCCTTCGACCACTTCTCTCGGGTACTGCGACCTTCTTCGTCAAGCTGGAGAACTTCGGAATTCAGACTTGCATACATCCCAGTTCGAAGGCTGAGGATTTTTGACAGTTGAGAGGTGGCAATTGCCTTGTCAGCAGCGAAGGTACTCGCCAAATTCGCCCTTAGGAGACCCGCATTTTCCCTCGCTTCCTGGAGGAGTGTATTGTTTGCCGAGGTGACTTCAAAGCCTTCCACAGTATGCTGCCCCAGCTTACTCTGCATGGCGATCAGGCTTCTCACTACTTTCGTGTAGCGACTGACTCCTTCAGAAACAGTCACAGCACGGCTGTCGACGTCTTTTCGCAAGCCGAGCACCTGCTGATACAAACCATTGGCATCGCCATACTCTTTCATATCTTCATGGCCATTGGCATAATCTACGAGGGCTTGCCAGCCTGGATCATTTTTAGCCCGCTGAGCTTCCACCCTTTGCTGTCTCTGCTCGTTAGGAGCCTTCAGCAAAACCGCCGACAACCCACGCTCCACCTGGGTTTCTTCAATCGCCTTCGACGCAAGCTTCATGTATTCGAATCGCTCTTGAAAACCTCCTGACGATGCCATCTGTTCAACGTCGTCCAAAATCAACTGGCTTGCTAAAATTAGGTAAGAGATGCCGGGAATTAGTACCAAAAGCATCATCTTCCGGGAGATCGATAAGTCACGCAGTTTCATGAATCCCTACCCCATGGGTTCTTGGGTTTTATCTATGTTGGGAAGCCAAAAGACGTCAAGTTGGAACGCCTTGAGACAGAGTATCTTCCACTTAGAAAGGATTCGGCAGCTTTGGAGAGGGTCTTTAAGACTTGCATTCTATACTTCAAGAGCAAGAATGCAAATCGCTTAAATAAATAGGCTTTCAGATACTTATTGGTGCAACACTGTGGCTAATAACGACTCAGTGGACCTGGCTCGTGGAAAGTTGCGGCTCAAGGCTTGAAGATTGTGGTCCAAAATAACCACGGCATATCTCAGTCACTGCCTGGACCCAAACCACCTCGCTATTGAGCGAGGTCACCAGCCGTAAATCCTCACCACCATAGGACTTGAAGTCCTCTCGAATCCCCATGCCAATCTCTTCGAGAGTCTCCAGGCAATCTGCCACAAATGCTGGACACATCACAGCCAGGCGCTTGACTCCCCGGTCTGCCAACTCTTTGACTTTGTCGGCAGTGTAAGGCTTGATCCACTCGGCTCGCCCAAGCCGCGATTGAAAGGCCACGGTATGCTTGTCTGCTTTGAGTCCCAATGCTTCGGCCAGCGCGCGACTCGTTGCGAAACACTGCGCCCGATAGCAATAGCGGTTCTTTGCCGTGATCATATCGCAGCAGTTGCCACCCTTAAGATAGGAGCAAGGACCCTCGTCCGTATTGGCAACATGGCTTTCAGGAAGGCCGTGATAGCTCAGCAAGACATGATCGGGTTTAAACTCGTCGATCTGAGGCTTAGCCACCTTGGCAAAGGCATCAATAAATAAGGGATGATCGAAGTAGTCGCTGGCAATGGTCACAGGAGGGACGTTCCAGCGCTTGGCGAGAATATCAAACACTTTCTCCACCGTCGACCCCGTCGTCGCAGCGGCATACTGCGGGTAAAGTGGGAACACCACGATGCGCTCCACCCCTTGGCTCAGAAGCGACTCAATCCCCTTTTCTAGAGACGGGTTGCCATAGCGCATGGCCAATTCCACACAGATCTCATCGCCCAGTTGAGGAATCAGCTTTGTCTTTAAGTCTTGCCCATGGACCAGCAAGGGTGAGCCTTCCGGAGTCCAGACTTCCTTATAGGCAGCTGCGGATTTTTTCGGACGGAACGGCAGGATAATGCCATAAACGAGCATCGCTCGGAATACTACTGGTAGATTGATCACCTTAGGGTCCATCAGAAACTCTCGCAAATAACGCCGCACATCGCGAACTTCTGTGGAGTCAGGTGTTCCTAAGTTGACCAGCAATAGACCTATCTTTCGTTCCATGTGTCCTCACAACTTTTTACGCTTCTGAATCTGTTTCGAGATAGACGAGCCTATGGTAGCTTAGCATCATCGATAAGATTAGCGGATTAGAATTTGCAGAATATCATCAGCGTCGTCGACGAATACCAAGGGCTTGTGGCATATCTTTGCACCGTCGGCTTGGGCTTTTTCCTTCAAAAGTCTTCTTTGATTACGCCAGCTCTGACTTTATTTTTGTCCAAGAGTCTGGTTCGATTCCTGTTCCCTTGTCTTATATTCTCATCCATAATTCAACAATATAGCCGCAACTCACTGTTGCAGAGTTGGCACCTGCCCTTTGGAGCGATGGCCATCCTCACTCTGGGATTAGTCTTAGGTATGCCCCTGCGGCGCTTTTGGACGACTTTCCCAGTCAAGGATCAGCACACATTTCAATTCATGACCATCATGCCGAACTATATATTTTTACCTCTCCCCATCTGCCAGGCGCTTTGGGGTGAAGAGGCTGTAGCCGTATTGGTGTTTTCAAGCTTAGGGTCGGAAGTCATGTTATGGCTGATTGCCGTTCCCCTTCTCGGTGGCCAAAGAGGCAAGATCCGCAACTTATTAACACCACCCATGTTCGCCCTTGGGGCGTCCCTAGGCTTAGTTTTGGCTGGTAAACCTCAATCTGCTCAAGCTCTGATGGACCTAGCCCCTGTTATGACCCAGATCGGGCAGGCATGCGTACCAGTGTCCCTATTCCTTTTAGGTTGCCACTTTGGAAGGACAACTCTACCTCTCAGCCAGGGGTCTCACTGGACCATAGCAGCCTTTCGATTGCTGCTGATTCCCTTGGTATCCATAGTCCTATTAAGGCTTAGCTCGTTGCCAATCTTGCACCAGCAAGTGCTTTTTTTGGTCTCCACCATGCCACCAGCAGTTGCCAGTGTGATCATGTCTGAAATCTACAACGGCAATCCTCGCTTAGCCGCTGAACAAGTCATGTTCGCTCATCTTTTGTCTGTCCTGACCATCACCTTCTGGTTATACTATGGTCTCAACTTTCTTTCGTAAGATGAGGACTTCATGCATCTCCTGCTTGCTGCTGTCTTTCTTGTTTCTATGGCTTTCGAAGGCTCAGGCCGCGCGGAGCCATCCTACTTTAAAGCCGACTCGGCTCATGATGAAAACCGCGGCGACTTATGGCGACCCACGGTATCCTTCCTTCTGCCGGGATTCGATCAGTACTCCGCAGGGCATTATGGAGCAGGCCTCGGCTACACAGGGCTTTACCTGATCGGCTATGAATGGGCAAAGCGAGCCGATGACAACATTGATAAATTCGAAGATTCCACCTTATATCGCTTCGCTAGCCGCGATGAGCAAGAAAATTTTAAAACCCAAAGGAGCGTCTACCAAGAATCAACCCTCGCCAACCAGATCCCCTTCGTAGCACAGGGGATGAGTGCCTATCATGCCTTTCGAACCTCTGTGGAAAGTCGTCGTCATAGTGGTCAGTATAAATTTTTGAAGCGGTCCTTAGAAGAGACACCTCTTGACATTGCCTTAGCACCCTTTCAATTTGAGTTTTTAACTCGCAAGACCACTCTAGCCCCTTTGGCCGTGGTTGCTGGTTTAGCGATTCTTAGTGTCAATAATAAGCCTGAGGGCTATGAATCCGCCCCTCTAAACTTATCCGATGGTGGATTTATCATGGGCTTATCATTCAATGCCGGCACAAACGAAGAGGCTATTTTTCGGGGATGGCTCATGCCCTATGCCTATGAGTACACGGACTCTTACTTTCTTGCGAATGTGATCCAATCGGGCCTTTTTTCCCTAGCGCACATCAATCAAACGGAAGTCCCCATCATCCAGCTTGGCCTGGGCTACTACCTGGGCTGGCTCACAAAAGAAAATCAGTGGACGATTGCAGAAAGTATCTTTATTCACACTTGGTGGGATGTTTTTGCGTTCGCAATGCAGTTTTCCACGCGCAAGAAAGAAGCCGCAGCGATCTGGCTACCTCCCCTCAGGCTTGCATTTTGATTTTCAAAGCCAATCCTTGATTGGGTGGCTTAAGATTTTGATTCGCGAAGCCGTTCCACCGTATCAAAAAGCTCTTCGAGCTTGACGGGTTTACGAATCATGGCTTCAGCACCCGCTTTTTTGCCTTCTTCAACTGTAAGGTCAGCATAGCCTGTTACCAGGATCACACGAGGCTTCTCAGGATCACGGGCCTTTATCTTACGGAGTAAGTCGACGCCACTTTCCCCTGGCATCCGAATATCCGACACGACGAAGTCAATGTCCTCAGACTCAATGACAGACATTGCCTGTTTCACATTATGAGCAAGATAGGTTTGATAACCGCCATCATCAAAAATAAACCGCACGGACTCACATAAATCGACTTCGTCATCAACGATTAGCACTGTGCCTAGTGGGCCTGTCATCTCATAGTCCTCTTTAAGCAAATCTAACTACGTCTTTGGCTCATTCTCTAAGATAACACAGGATATTGGCTGGAGTCATCGATTAGCGAGCGAATCATAAACTCTTAAAAATAGAGACTAAGGCGACGACGAGCCAGATAACCATAAACAGCTGCTTGATACGGCGTTTTCTCGAAAACATTAGATCCTACATGTATTCGTATAGGTTAACTCTTCGGGGGTGATGGTCACTTGAATCTCAATACTGACCCCGTTCACAGAGTCCTCGCCAAAAGTCCAAGTTCCGAAAAGGTTAGAGTCTACGCCACTCACGGAGTCTGCCCCTTCATAGGACGCCACACGAGTCAGTTGCTGCCCTCTGAGAGTCAGCTCGTCCTCACTCTGAAGCTGGTATTCTATCACAGTTGATTTCTCTAAAGTGATCTGGCATTCAAAAAGATCTTCCGCCTGATCTGTGACCGTTTCCGAAGTCACTTCGAATTGATTCGCACTAGGAGTAAACGAGATATCACCACTTACAGTCACCACCCGTGTGGTAACTCCTATATCGGACCCATCGCCCCCTCCGCAGGCACTAGCTATAACCAAAAATATCGCTAACTTAGCATAATCTTTTAACATCGGTGGGCTCCTACCTCACAAAGTTCAGTAGAATATCTACCACCGATGCTCTCGTTTTTCCACAGCCTGATAGGCTATTTCTAGCCCTGAGCTAAGCTTTCAAAAAGCGAATCGTCAAGCTCTAGCCCTGAGCCAAACATTTCTGCAATATCCTCACCGATAGCGTCGCCTTCATTGCCCGCACCAACAGACTCTCCCATATCGATAATATCTGCACTGGTTTCAGCAACTTGCGGCTTCGTTCTCTTCTGCAGAATCCTTAGGTTGTGACTGGCCTTTTCAAACTGAGGGTCAAGACTTGTAGCCTGCTTAAATGCCTTGCAAGCATGGTCTGGCTTCTCCCACTTAAGATAGCCGAGACCCATATTAAATACCACCCGAGCCAAAGTCTCAGGCTTCTTCACAACTTGCGTGAGCGCGGTATGATAAAGCTTTAAACCTTGCTCAAAGCGTCCCTTACGCATACACATGATCGCTGTGTTATTGAACAAGGCAGCGATTTCCTCTTCCGTTGAGCTCTTGAAGAAGCCCAATGCAGCTTCCAAATCTCCCTGAAGGAGAGATACCTGACCTTTGCCACGAGCTGCCTGAACGCTATCTTCGTCGATTTTTAAGGCCTGATCAAAAAAACCGTTGGCTTCCTTCACGCGATCGAGGTTCAGAAGGCATTGCCCTAAATCAACAAGCCGTTCCACGTTATCTGGATTGAATAGCTGAACCTCCTGCAACATTGCGGCAGCATCATCAAAATTACCTTGCTTCATTTGAATCCTAGCTTTTAGGCTCAGAGCCCGGATGTGCTTGGGTCGCTCTGCAAGAATCTCATCAAGTAACTTGAGGGCAGCCTTGTGCTCGTTCGTAAAGATCAGATTCTCAGCAAGCTCCACTTTGAGCTTGACGTTGCTCGCATCTTTTTCCAGGCTTTGCATCAATTTCACACCGGCTTCTTCCCACTTACCCTTTTCTCGCAGCTCGGAAACCTGATGAAGCATCATGCGGCTATCTTCACTCATGTGTTCGTACACATAGATATCATGAATGTCTTTATGGATGTCATCCCCAGTGATTTCTCCGGCCCTCAGTCTTAAGACGTGATAGTCAGTAGCAAGAGCGACCACATCCCGTTCCAAAGACTTGCAGATAAGATACATTGGTCTAACATCAGCCTTATAGGGGCACCGTGCTTTTTCAAGGACCTGCACCACCGCATCGTGCCCAATCTCAAAGTCAATCACGAGAATCGCATTGGGAAACTCAGACAGTGATCGCGTGATGTCCTTGACCGTATCAGTTGTAACGATATGGCTCGTACCATGTTTCTTTAGTTCAGCTGTGATATTCATTCGCAGAGATTCTCGGGTCACTGCCACGATAGCCTCATGGAAGGTATCTATATCCTGATGATTGCTCTCCGCGTTTTCCATATTCCAGCCTTTTTTCCGTTCTCATTCCCCACTAGGTGCCTATATAAACCCAGTCGGCGATGGCGTTACGAAAGCTTAAGGAAATTTTTTCAAAAAAGGAATGCTTGTAACTGGCTAAGTGGCTAAACTTTCAATGGGTATGCATTCTCGGTGAAAAGTCTTCTAACCTACTAATGTTTCTTCGCCCACGACGTTGAGCAAATCGTCACCTTCAGCTTCAGAAAAGGCCAGCTCCCCAAGATCTTCCTGGAAGTCGTCGTAATTTAGCTCGTCTAAATCGTCACCCTTGAGTTCCGCTGGCTCATAATGGAGACTTTCGTCAACAACTTGAACCTGATACTCCGCTTGCCTCTCACCACCATCATCAGTTAGTACAAAGACACTACTCAAGCGCTGGACGTAGGCATCCGCCTTATCATAAAAGCCGAGCCCGGTTCGCGATGATCTCATAAACCACAGAAGGGCGTCCTTGATTCGATTGTGGCGCAAAAACCCCAAGGCGATATTAAACATCACTTTTGCTTTGGTGTGCGGATCTTCGATAAAGTTCAGAGCAGTTCGGTAGTGCTTGATTCCATCATCAAGCCTGCCGCTCCTGACCTTGTTTATGCCAATAGTATTCATCAAACTAGCAAAGCTTGTATTGGTCGTTGCATCTCCTGGGCTTTCACCAAGAAAATCCTGGGCGGATTGCACTAACCAAGTGCCTTCCTTCGCTCGCTCGTAATAGGGATCGTACTGCAAGGCAGAATCGAATGATTTGCGAGCATCATCAAGATTTTTCTCGCCTAGCTCAAGCTCACCAATCAGACAAAGCCTTTTGGTGTTATCAGGAGAAAGCGAGCCAGCCCGCCTTAAATACTTCAGGGATTCGCCATGGCGCCCTGTAACATGATAAAGCTTTCCAATTTCATTGAGAAGCGCTACATGATTCGGGTTAACTCCTAAAGCCCAGCGCAGCACCTCCTCCGCCTCTTTGTGAAACTGCTTGAGCCTTAAAATACGCCCATACATAGCAGCCATAGGAGCTGGATTTGGAGAGTTATCCAGAATAAATTCCATATGCTTCTTCAGGGATTTTTGCGGCTTGTCGGCCTCTAGCATCTGATTTAGCTTTCGCAAATTACCACTGTACCATCGAAATTCAGCCTGTAGTTGTTCAAAGGCTTCGTAGACCACCCCCGAGGTAAAGGGCTTCTCGATTAGGGCGACAGAAGGGAATTCTCGCAGTAAACGAAAATCATGCTGCTCCGTGAAACCGCTAGTGACAATCATTGGCGTGAAAACCGATTGATTATTGTTCTTAATACGATTGAATAAACCAATTGGTGTGAGTTTACCTTTGGTAAACCAGTCGATGATAATTAGATCTGCTGGCTCTTCATGGAGAGTTTTCCAAGCATCTTCGCAGTTGTCGTAGCGAGAGATATTCTCAATACCAAAATCACGACAGTATTCAGCTATCGTATTCTGAAAGTGAAGATCGGTCTCAATAATGGCAACTGATTGAAATTTTGCCGTCCGCTTCCTGTTGAAAACCCCAAACTTCATAAATTCTTTGCTCCCTTCGCTTCCTTACTCATCGGTCAAACCTTCGCCTTTCCTGAGCGATTGCGAGCGTAGCCCGCTCTCGAAGTCCCCGAATTCGCTCCAAAGGGTCCGGTAGGCTTATAAGTCCCTCAGTCTTGAAGCCTTAAATGTTCCCCAGCTAGATCGCTAAGTTACTAAAATAACTAAAGCTAAGCCGTATGTATTAAAGCCGGGCCAGCGATTGCCGATGGCGACAATATCGTTGGTTTCTAGCCCATCATGACTAGAAAGAGAGTATACTATGAGCACTGCCCCAGTGATGGACCTTAAAGGTCTCGACGAGCTAAAAGAACCTTTGGAAGCTTTCGTTGCCAAACACGGCCTGTCGAAACGTGAGCATGATGTCTTAGCCCTCTTGGTTCACCAAGTCGTGAGTGCTGAAAATATATCTGAACACCTTGGGATCAGCCGCAACACTGTGCGTATTCATTTGAAAAATATCAACACTAAGGTGGGAACAACATCAAAGTCCGAGCTGCTTGGTAAGTTTATCGAGTTCGTCATCCAGCAGAGAGAGATCGGTAGTGAAGAGGTGACTGAAACTGACCTATTGATTCTCATCGCTGACGATGACGATAGCTACGTAGACTTGGTGCGCAAGGCTTCTGAGTCCGCGATAGGTAGCGATATCAAGTTTCGCCATGTGAGCGACGGGCACCAAATGATCGAATATTTAGAAGGAACCAAGCGCAACGACCCTTCATGCAAAAGACCGCATATTATCCTTCTGGATTTAAACATGCCAAAGATGAATGGATTCCAAGCTTTGGAACGCCTCAAAACTGATCCCCAGCTCAACGAAATCCCTGTTGTGGTTTTCACATCATCCTCAACCCAGGCCGATGTTTCCAACATTTACGCACTAGGTGGCAACTCCTATGTGACAAAGCCTGGTGGTTACCAACAGCTCAAGCAGGTGATGCATGGGATCGTGAGCTATTGGGGACGCATCGGGGCGTTACCTTCACACAAGTCCTAGGCTTGAAGACTAAGCAAGCTGCTTCGTTTCTAAAATTTCAGTGAAGTTTTGGTGAAGCATCCCTTATCCTTAGGTTTCACCACAGTAGCGAAGGATTTCAAAGACTTCGCTACAAGTTCCCTGTTTTCATTTCAATTCCATCCTCTATGATACCCATGAATCTCATACACCTTGGAAGGACGCCTTTTGGAAGGAGCGTCATTGTCGAGGGAAGCACTTGCCACCGCTGCATAATGCTGATACTATACGTATTAATGGCTTGTTTATGCATATTATAAGCATATTATGCAGGTCACATTTTTTCATTCATGGAAATTGCATATGAAAAAGTTTGTAATCAAGGCCTCAGGGCCTGATGAATCTGAGTTCGCACCACAGATATGTAGGGAGATGGAAGAGAGCGCCAAAGCTCGGGGCACTGGTATTGCCCGACGATCCGTCGATTACATTCGTGAAAAGATGTCCAAGGGCGATGCCTTTGTTGCCTTAGACTCAGAGACATTGCAGATAGCAGGTTTCTGCTATATCGAGTCTTGGAGTCATGGCCGCTACATCGCCAACTCAGGCTTAATTATTTTCCCAGAATATAGGCGATTCGGCTTGGCTAGCCGCCTGAAACACTTCGCATTCACTGAGTCTCGTCGTCGCTTTCCTAGTGCCAAGCTCTTTGGCTTAACCACAAGCATAGCGGTGATGAGTATCAATTCTGATTTAGGTTATCGTCCGGTGACCTATGAAAACCTCACGGACGATGAGGAGTTCTGGGCTGGTTGTCGCAGCTGCGTGAATTACGCAACTTTACGGGCCAAAGATCGCAAGAATTGTTTTTGCACTGCGATGTTATTCGACCCTGAAAAAAAAGAAAAAAAGATGACCTTGGAAGACCACCCGACCATTGAAGTTCGTAGAGAAGAGGAGCCAAGCAAATGTTAAAAGTAGGCGTGATTGGAGCAGCCGGATATACAGGTGGAGAGATGCTTCACCTTCTTTGCCAACACCCACAGGTCCAAATAGTATTCGCCCAAAGCCAAAGTCAAACAGGTGCAATCAGCAAAGTTCACCGTAACCTCGCCCCGTACCTGAACAAAGACTTTGTAAAACAGGGCTCACTTACAGATATTGATTTAGTTTTTGTCTGTGCTGGCCACGGCCAAGGCAAGGCATTTATGAGCGAGCACCAGATACCCTCCACTCTCCAAGTGATCGACTTGAGTCACGACTTTCGCTTACAAGGGGGGCATAATTTCCAATATGGTTTGCCTGAAGCCTTTCGCGAATCCGTTTCCAAAGCCCAGCGAATTGCTAATCCGGGCTGTTTTGCAACAGCCATTCAGCTAGCCCTACTCCCATTGGCAGCTCACAAGTCCCTGAGTTCATCACCAACCATTACAGCCATAACAGGCTCCACCGGTGCAGGTCAAAAGCCTAGCCCCACGAGCCACTTTAGCTGGCGACAAAATAATGTAAGCGTCTACAAGTCATTCCAGCATCAGCACTTGACCGAGATCGAGCAGACACTCCAAATTGCTCAGGGAGACACTTGCCCGCCCATTCATTTTGTGCCGGTACGGGGGCCGTTTACCCGGGGGATTCTTGCGTCGGTCACCTTAACTTCCGATATCTCCCAATCCGAATTATCTGAAGTTTTTCATAGCTACTATGAGCCCCATCCGTTTGTCCATGTGGTTGATGATGAGCCAGACCTCAAGCAAGTGGTCAATACCAATTTCTGCTTCTTAAGCATTCGAAAGCATGGAGATCAAATTCATATCGTCTCTGTTATTGACAACTTGATAAAAGGTGCCTCTGGGCAAGCCATTCAAAATATGAATCTCATGAACGGCTTTAACGAAATGTCTGGCTTAACCTTGAAACCTTCAACTCACTAACAAAGGATTTCATATGCAGCTCGCCGACGTCTACCATAAATACCCTATAACCATTCGCAGAGCCAAAGATTGCTATCTTTGGACTGATAAAGATCGGCAAATTCTCGATTTTTATAGTGGTCATGGGGTTATCTCTATCGGCCATCAAAACCCTTTTTTCACGGAGAAACTTCAAGAGCAAATGAACGCTCTTAGTTATTACTCCAATGCAGTCCATCTCGATCAGCAGAGCGAAGCACTACGTGCCTTCCAAGAAGTGAGTTGCTTGGAGTCTGATTATCAAGTTTTCTTTTCCAATTCCGGAGCAGAGGCAAATGAAAACGCCTTAAAAGCGGCAGCCTTTACCAACAATCGAAGGAAAATCGTAGCATTCCGCAATGGCTTCCATGGTCGAACATCCCTGGCCGTTCAATGCACCGACAACCCCAAGCTGCTATCCAGCTTGAATCAGGATGTACCCGTAAGTTTTGTTGATTTAAATAACTTCGAACAAGCGGACGAAGCTATCAACGAACAGGTTGCTGCTGTAATCATCGAAGGTATCCAAGGAATTGGTGGCATCCACTGCCCCAACCCCGAGTTCTTGCAGTGGCTACAAAAAAAGTGCCACGATACAGGAGCAGTTCTTATTTTAGACGAGGTCCAATCCGGCTTTGGCCGCTCCGGTAAGTTCTTAGCGTTCCAACATGCTGGAATTGAGCCTGACATCTTCACGTGTGCAAAAGGAATGGGCAATGGTTTTCCTGTTGGGGCTACGTTTATCAAACCAGAAATTACTCTAAAAAAAGGCGACCTAGGCAGTACCTTCGGCGGCAACCCCGTAGCCTGTCGAGCGGCTCAATCGGTCGCCGAATACATCGGAGACCACGACCTGATGGCAAATAGTTGGGAGCTAGGAGAGTTCTTGAAAAAGGAGCTCCAGCAAATACCCCAGGTAAAAGAGGTTCGCGGCCATGGGCTTATGATCGGAATTGACTTCGATCGCAATGCAACAGCTAGCCTACGAAGCTACCTACTTGAAAATCACCATATTCTCTGTGGAAGTGCTAAGTCTCCGGAGACGATTCGCCTTTTGCCACCTCTTACAATCAATAAAACTCAGTGCGGACACTTTCTTGAAGCACTCGAGGATTCAATCAAACAAGCCGAGTGAGAATCGAGAGATGAAGCATTTTTTATCAGTTCAAAGCTGCCAGCCCAAGGATCTAGTTCAGCAAGCCCTTCAGCTAAAAGCCCAACCATGGGCCTATGAAAGTCTAGGCAAACGCAAGACTTTGGGCCTTCTATTTCTAAACCCGAGCCTTCGAACGCGACTTTCAACCCAAAAAGCTGCGGCGCAGTTAGGGTTGAATACCATGGTGATGAACCTCAGCCAAGACGGGTGGAACCTGGAACTGGGGAATGGAATGGTCATGGACCAAGGAGCGAGCGAACATGTGAAGGAAGCAGCACAAGTCATGGGTCAATACTGTGATATCGTCGGAATTCGATGCTTCCCGGGGCTTCAGGATGCTAGTGAAGACTATCGAGATGAGTTGATTGGGCAATTTATTGAATATAGCGGTCGCCCCGTTATCAGCCTTGAGTCATGCACGCGACACCCCTTGCAGTCCTTAGCCGACATGATGACAATCGAGGAGTGTCGAGGCACCAACCCTAAACCGAAAGTTGTTCTCTCTTGGGCACCCCATGCGAAACCACTCCCACAAGCCGTTGCCAACTCATTTGTCGAGTGGGCCACAGCTTTTGACTGCGATCTAACCATCACCCACCCAAAGGGCTATGAGCTGGCTGGCGAGTTTTCAAGCCTGGCCCCCGTTTGCTACAATCAGGATCAAGCCTTTGAAAACGCCGACTTTATCTATTGTAAAAATTGGTCTAGCTACACAAGCTATGGCAAGATCATCGGCAATCATCGTGATTGGATGATCACTCTTGATAAGATGAAGCGTACAAATCAAGCTAAGTTCATGCATTGCCTTCCAATCAGACGCAATCTCGTAGCCGCTGACGATGTTTTGGATAGCAATCAATCCGTAGTCATTCAGCAGGCTCACAACCGTATTTTTGCAGCCCAAGCTGTTTTAAAAAACATCCTAGAAACCCAACAAGGAGTAGGCTCATGAGCAAGCCGCTCACCATCGTTAAGGTTGGTGGTAAAGTTATTGAAGATCAGGCTAAGTTTGAGGCATTTCTGGACCAATTCGCAGCTATTGAAGGCCCTAAGATCTTGGTTCATGGGGGTGGAGTCATGGCTAGTCAGCTCGCAGAGCTTCTTGGAATCCCCGTGAATATGATCGATGGTCGGCGAGTTACTTGCCAGAAAACCATCGATGTTGTGACCATGGTTTATGCTGGAAAAATCAATAAAACTATTGCAGCACAACTTAATAGACGCCTCATCCCAGCCATTGGCTTGTGTGGAGCCGACAACTTTCTTGTAAAAGCGAAGCGCCGACCAAACGAGCCCATTGATTTTGGTTTCGTCGGCGATGTTACGGGAGTCAATCACGAATTTCTCAATCATCTGCTCCAAGGAGGGCTGACTCCAGTACTAGCTCCATTGAGCTGCGATGAAACCGGACAAATACTAAATACCAACGGCGATACCATTGCGTCAGCCGTTGCAAGTGCTATGTGCCAGTTAGGCTATAAGGTAACCCTGCTTTACATGACAAACCTTGCTGGGGTCATGGAAGATCCCCGTGACGCTGCAAGCCTTATCCCTAGAATTGACCAAGACCTAGCCAAGACCCTCCACCAAACTGGAGTTGTGAGTGACGGCATGCTGCCCAAGTTGGATAACTGCTTTGTCGCTAAACGCAGTGGCGCGGTGCGAGTCGCCATTGGTCATTGGCAGAAGTCTAGAGATCTGACAGATCCAACGATGGCTTGCGGAACTGAGATCGTGCTTTAGATCCCCATCCCTGGGGTGAGGTCTGTTTAAAAATTTATTTGTTGCTAAGTATAGGCTTTTCAAAGCTCAAGAATTAGTATAGACCTAAGCCATAGCCAAGGAACATCAACTGGCATCTATGTAATCAAGAGGCATTCGATGAATCAGTTCACGACACCCCAAAAACCAGGTAAAGCCAAGTTCAACACATCCACAAGACCTGCTTCTGTCCTGATTTCCGTCCTGGCTGTCCTCAGCATTATTTAGGGTTCGTCTTCGGCTGAACCCATCAAAACTTCAAGAAAAAAATCTCATTTCCTAGCGCAGAAAGCCAAAGACCTTACATAGTCATATTGGCCTATGTGATTCATTTCGTGGCTCTCTCCGGGGCTTATCGTGACCAAAGCGTCAGGATTTGCTAGTAACGATGAAGTCTTCGTTGCGTCTCGTTGCGCCAACGAAAGCCCGCCATGAAGCGGCAAATCCAGGGATGAGAATATAGAGGTCAATAATCATGACAGTGCAGAACTATTTAGAAACCTTAAGGCAAGAGATCGAAGAAGTGAGCGTTCAGCAAGCTGCAGACATACTAAGTAAGGGCTCCGCTGCATTGATCGATGTCAGAGAACTTGATGAGTATTCATCTGGCATCATCGCTAACGCCTTGCGTCTCGGCCGTGGCTTCTTAGAACTACGCATAGAGAAACAGGTTCCTGACAAGGGTCAGACTGTTTTAGTATATTGCGCTGGTGGGACGCGATCATTGATGGCTGCCAAATCTTTAAAAGACCTTGGCTATCAAAACGTCAAGTCTATCGCTGGTGGCTTCAACGGCTGGAAAACCTCTGGCTTTCCCTTCGAGCAGGTAAAAACTTTAAGCATCGCTGAAAAAGAACGCTACAGCCGCCACCTGCTGCTCCCGGAAATTGGCGAAGAAGGGCAGCTAAGGCTCAAGGAAAGTAAGGTTCTACTGGTGGGAGCTGGTGGCCTAGGAAGCCCAATTGCGCTCTATCTCGCCGCAGCTGGAGTCGGAACGATCGGCCTAGTCGACGACGACCGAGTGGATCGTAGCAATCTTCAGCGACAGATCATCCACCAAGATCGAAGTGTCGGGGAGGCTAAGACCACGTCAGCGAAATCCGCGATCCAAAACTTGAACCCAGAGACAAGTGTCAATGAATATCAGCTTCGTTTAAGTTCCAACAATGTGGAAGAAATTTTTTCCGGATATGACATCATTGTGGATGGCAGTGATAATTTTGCCACTCGCTACTTAATTAATGACGCCTGTATCAAACTCGGGCTTCCCCAGGTGCACGGCTCGATCTTCCGATTCGAGGGTCAAGTAAGCGTGTTCCGACCTCGCCAAGAAGGAGTCGAAAGCCCATGCTATCGCTGCCTTTTTCCCGAGCCTCCCCCTCCAGAGCAAGCCCCATCCTGTGCTGAAGCGGGAGTCATCGGAGCATTGCCTGGGGTGATTGGGTTGCTTCAAGCCCTGGAAGCATTGAAATTGATTCTTGAGATTGGCCAACCTTTAGTTGGAAGGCTTCTCCTATTTAACGGTTTGGACACTCAGTTCCGAGAATTGCGCCTCCATCGTGATCCGGATTGTCGGTACTGCGACCCACACAAGGAATTCCCTGGTTATATGGATTACCAGGAGTTTTGTCGAACTCAATAGTGCTCAACAGCACTCGACTTCGCTTCTCTCGCATGTGATGTGAGAGAAGCACAAGGACATTCAAATGAAAGCAGAAATCTTTAGCAAATTTGATAATTCACTCCCTTTTTTCACTTCACCGCTTACCAAGTTTCTCGCGACACTATTTCAGAATCCTACATTCCTGCTGGATCTTAAGCTGGCTCGCGTATTTGTTATAAATTCTTCCATAAAAAATTTGAAATGGTCACCTATTCTCTATATACCTGAAAGTAGTAACCCTACGCTCTTGACTCTTGCGTGATGAGTCTTCGATACAAGAGTCAAAACTAAAGCCGTCTTGTCAAAAGACATAAAAAATGGAAATCGACTTCTAATTTTGAGAGGAGTCTTGCAGGTTCGTGCTCTGCAAAGAAACTTTATATAGAAGAGGCTTGCTATGGCGTCGCTTACTGGAGCCCAAGCACTGGTTAAAGTGCTGGAAGAAAAAAATGTTGAGTTTATCTTTGGACACCCTGGTGGAGCAGCCATCAATATTTTTGATGCACTCGTGGATTCAAAAATCCAATTCATACTCGCCCGGCATGAGCAAGGCGCCATTCACATGGCCGATGGTTATGCGCGAGCATCAGGGAAAACAGGAGTCGTACTTGTTACGAGCGGCCCCGGTGCTCTCAACACAGTTACAGGCTTGGTAACAGCCAAAATGGATTCCGTGCCACTGCTAGTGATCACCGGACAAACTCTAAAAGAGAACTTGGGAAAAGATGCCTTTCAAGAAGCGGACGTCTTCGGCGTAACCATGCCTCTGGTGAAGCACAGCTACTTGATACTTGACGGTGCCGACCTTGTGCGATCTGTCCACGAAGCTCTCTATATTGCTAACACTGGTCGCCCTGGACCCGTCGTCATTGATATTCCTAAAGACATCTCTGGGCAAATTGTGCCATACGAATTCAATCCTGCACCGCAACTGCCTGGCTACAAACTAGACTATAGTGGTCAGCTCAAGCATCAACAGCGACAGCTCAGATTGATGGCAGAGCTCCTAGAAGCATCTCATCGACCACTCATTCTAGTGGGGCACGGTGCACAGATTAGTGGTGCTTGGCAAGAGGTTCGCCACTTGGCAGCAACCATGAAAGCTCCAGTGACCAACACTCTTCTTGGCAAGGGAGTCTTTCCTGAAAGCCATCCTCAGTCTCTTGGCATGCTTGGTATGCATGGCACAGCCTATGCGAATTACGCGCTGACCCGATGTGACCTTATCCTTTCCATTGGAAGCCGATTTGATGACCGAATCAACGGAGACAGTAAAAAGTTTTGCCCCCAGGCCAAAATCCTTCATATCGATGTTGATGCTTCAGAGATTGGTAAATTGGTGAGTACGGACGCTCACATATGCGGCGATGCCAAGACCACCTTGCAAGATCTCATACCTCACATAGAATCACCCCAAGATACCCAGCCTTGGCTGGCTGAGCTTGCCACTTATCGCGAGCGGCATCCTTTGGATTCAGGCGAGGGAAAGCCTTTCACAGCTGCTTTTGCCATCGATCGCGTTTATAAGACGATGGACGAAAATGCCATTATCACGACTGATGTCGGCCAGCATCAGATGTGGGCTGCTCAATTTTGCCTATCGAACCACCCTCACTGTTGGCTATCATCCGGTGGAGCTGGCACCATGGGCTTCGGCTTTCCAGCAGCACTTGGAGCGCAGTTTGCTCATCCCAATCGAGAGGTTTTAGCTATCGTGGGTGACGGAGGTTTTCAAATGACCCAATCTGAGCTCGCGACTGCTGCCATTCACAAGCTCCCAGTTCGTATTCTGATCATTGATAACCAATGCCTAGGAATGGTGCGCCAGTGGCAAGAGCTGTTCTTCGATGAAAGGTACAGCGGCATAGACTTGGAGGGAAACCCAGACTTTGTTGCTCTAGGGGCAGCTTATGGCATTCGTGGATTCTACGTTGACTCTCCGGAATCTCTATATCGATCGCTGGAAGAGATAAAAGGCGATCGTACCGGACCAATCATCATTCATGCTCGTGTAGAAAAAGAATCCAATGTATTTCCAATGATTCCTGCCGGGCAACCAGCTGATAAAATTATTCTTCAGAAACCGAGAGCTCCCATGGAGCGGCCGACAGGGAGTACCTAATGGAAAAGCAGAGTTTTTTTGAGCGTAAGCAATATAACATCATCACCAAATCGGTACTTGCGGATCTACAGCAGTTCACGATGAACCTCTTGGTTGCCAATAAGCCCGGTGTTTTAGGTCGTATTGCTCTTGTTTTCTCACGACGTGGCTACAACATTGAATCTCTCACGGTGACTCATACCTTAGATCGGCAGTATTCCAGAATCACGATCACAACCGAAGGTCATGAGGAATTACTTGATGATATTATGAAGCAAACCAGGAAGATTATCGATGTGATCCATGTCCACCTGCAGACCCCTGAGTCACCGCTTCTTGGGTCAGAGAACGCCCTCACGTTTTATCAAGTTTTCTGCTCCTCTCAGAGCAAGCCCGTAGTCTTACGAATCATTGAAGATTCAAACTTACATATTATTGACTTTGACGACGAGTCCCTGATCATCCAGGGTTCGGCACAAAAAAGTCACGACATTACATTTTTAGAGATGATTCAACACTATGGGAAGCTAGAGAAAATCACTCTAGAGCCCATCGATACCCAAAAAGCAGGAGGAGAACGAGGATGAGTCTAGCTTTATTCTACGATGACGATGCCAACCTAGATTTAGTAAAGAGTAAGAAAGTGGCTGTGATCGGCTACGGCAGTCAAGGTCACGCCCATGCTCTTAACCTGAAGGACAGTGGTGTTGATGTGATGGTTGGAGTTCGCTCTCCTGAAAGCCCATCACGAGAGAAGGCGGAGCAAGCTGGGCTTAAAGTTGCTGCGGTGGATGAAGCCGCAAGCTGGGCCGACATTGTTATGATGCTGGTACCGGATGAGTCCATGGCTGATCTCTATCATGCTGCGGTTGAACCACACCTCAGCAGTGGCAACAGTCTGGCTTTCGCCCATGGATTCAATATCCACTTCAAAAAGATCGTTCCACCGGAGTCAGTCGACGTCTTTATGGTTGCCCCTAAAGGCCCTGGACATACGGTCCGGCGAGAGTTTGTTCGAGGTTCTGGAGTTCCCGGTTTGATTGCAATTGCTCAAGATGCCTCAGGTCAAGCTAAGGAATTGGCTCTATCCTATGGCAAGGCTATAGGCTCTAGCCGAGCAGGCATCATCGAAACCAGCTTTAAAGATGAGACTGAAACCGACTTATTCGGTGAACAAGCTGTGCTCTGTGGTGGCCTCACGTCATTGATTAAAGCTGGCTACGAAACCCTTGTGGAAGCTGGTTACAAGCCCGAGATGGCCTACTTCGAATGTCTGCATGAGATCAAGCTCATTACCGACCTTCTGTTCGAGGGCGGCATTGCTAACATGCGCTACTCGATCTCTAATACTGCCGAGTATGGAGATTACACCAGCGGTCCGCGAATCATCGACGATTCAGTTAAGGATCGAATGAAAGATGTCCTTCAAGAAATTCAGTCTGGTGTATTCGCTGATAAGTGGCTCGCGGAATATCGTGGGGGAAGCAAGAACTTCCTTCAAACCCGTCGCAACGAAGCCGAGCACCCCATTGAGAAAATTGGTCAAGAGCTACGTGACAAGATCACATTCCCCTCAGAGGGAAAGCTTGTTGACAGAAGCCGCAATTAACGCTGACTAAGTTTAAAGGAGAGAGTCATGGAACAGATTGTCATCTTCGATACAACCCTCAGGGATGGAGAGCAGTCTCTCAAAGCGAGTCTGAATACGGAGGCAAAGCTCCATATTGCCCGTGCCCTGGAACGCCTCGGCGTTGACTATATCGAAGCTGGCTTTCCAGTCTCTTCTCCAGGGGATTTTCAGGCCGTGTCTGCCATAGCTAGCGCTGTAAAAGGTGCTGGGGTGTGTGCCTTAGCAAGGGCCTTGGACAAGGATATCGACGTCGCTGGCGAGGCGATTCAGCGTGCTGAGCGAGGTCGGATTCATACATTTATAGCGACCTCTCCGATCCATGTTGAAAAGAAGCTTCGCAAAGACTTCCAGTCTGTTGTCGATATGGCTTGCGCGAGTATCAAGCGAGCTGCACGCTACACTGATGATATCGAGTTCTCGTGTGAAGATGCTGGTCGCACCCCCAGGGAGCATCTCTTTACCATTATTGAAGCAGCCATCAATGCGGGAGCGACAACCATCAATATTCCCGATACGGTTGGCTACACTATACCATCGGAATTCGGAGGCATCATTGCGGATATTCGCAATCAGGTGCCTAACATCGATCGAGCGGTGCTTTCTGTCCATTGCCACGATGATTTAGGAATGTCGGTGGCTAATTCCATCGCTGCGGTGGAACAAGGCGCTCGTCAGATCGAAGGAACCATTAACGGTCTTGGAGAGCGAGCGGGAAATTGTGCGCTGGAAGAAATTGTTGCGATTTTGAAGACCAGGCAAGATCAACTTCCCTTCAGAACAAATGTGAAGACCGAAGAAATCTACTACGCTTCTAAAATCATTCGCCAGCGCTGCAATGTGATGGTTCAGCCCAACAAGGCCATCGTCGGGGACAACGCCTTTTCTCATTCTTCAGGAATCCACCAAGACGGTGTATTAAAATCCAAGAATACCTATGAGATTCTTGCACCAGAGTCCATTGGGATCCCAAGTTCCCACCTTCACCTCACATCACGCAGCGGTCGTCATGTGATTCGTCATCGCCTATCTGAACTTGGGTATCAAGATGGACAAGATTATCACCTAGACGATATCTACGAACGCTTCTTGGTGCTCGCTGATAAAAAGGGCAGCATTTACGATTACGATCTGGAAGCATTGATATTTTTACCCGATCATCGAGGAGTTGGCTACGAATTGGAGCAGCTCAATGTGATCTCTGGTTCCGGAAGCAAACCATCAGCAACAGTTTGTCTTCAGTTGAACGGTAAAGAATATATTTCTGCTGCAACGGGCAATGGCCCTGTGGAGGCAGTATTTCATGCTATTGATAGCATTTCAGGAATTAAGATGAAGCTTGAAGACTATCATATTCACTCTCAGGGTGCAGGTCGAGACGCTTTAGGTCAGGTCAATATTGTGACTAGTTTTGATGGTCGACGCTTCCATGGCCTGTCTTACTCCACAGATATTGTCGAGGGTTCAGCCCAGGCCTATCTCGATGCCCTCAATACTTGCATGAAAGCACAGCATGTAAGTCATGTATCGCGAAAGGCGGCCACCGGGGACACGGCACGATCTGCTGAGCCGAGTGCCTAAGACCGAGTTTTTCACCTGAGGAATGATCTATGAGAGTAAAAGACAAGTTTAATATTGCGGTGCTCCCTGGTGATGGCATTGGCCCCGAGGTCATGGTCATCGCTTTGAAGATCCTCGATCTAGTCACTGAATTCTGGGACCTCACCATCAACTATCAGGTTGCTGCGGTTGGTGGGGATGCCATCGATCAGTTGGGTAAACCACTCCCAGAAGAAACTCTTGCACTCTGCAAACAATCTGATGCGATATTGTTTGGCAGCGTCGGTGGACCCAAATGGAGCCACTTGCCATCGGGCCAGCAACCTGAACGAGGGTCTCTTTTGCCCCTGCGCAAAACATTCGATTTATTTTGTAATCTGAGACCAAGTCCACTTTTTCCCGAGCTGGCAAGCTTCTCTCCACTACACCCAGCAATCGCTAGCAAGGGCTTTGACATCCTCACGGTTCGCGAGTTGACTGGCGGCGTCTACTTTGGCAAGCCTAGCCTTCGTCAGGGCCATGGCCCTGACGAATACGGCCTCGATACGATGGTCTATAGTCGTAAGGAGATTGAACGCATTGCACGCCTAGCCTTTGACTTTGCCAATATCCGCCGCGGCAAGGTCACTTCTATAGATAAAGCCAATGTTCTCATGAGCATGATCCTATGGCGCGAGGTGGTTGAAGAAGTTTCTAGGGACTACTCGGGAGTCGAAGTGGAGCACCTTTACGTGGACAATGCAGTGATGCAATTGATGAAGCGTCCCCAGGACTTCGATGTTCTACTTTGCCCGAATCTGTTCGGAGATATTGTTAGCGATCAATGTGCGATGCTAACCGGCTCTCTAGGTCTTCTACCCTCTGCTTCAATCAACAGTTCTAAGTTTGGCCTCTACGAACCAGCGGGGGGATCAGCTCCAGACATTGCTGGCCTTGGTATTGCCAATCCCATTGCCCAAGTTTTGTCCTTAGCCATGATGTTTCAATACTCGTTTGAACGCCGAGACATCGCCGATGGGATTCGAAACGCTATCCAAAAAACACTTCGGGATGGTGTCTACACAAAAGACCTCGTTTCGAAAAGTGAGAGCTATGCAACAACAGAGCAAGTGGGAGAGCATATTTTAAGCTATCTCCGTAATGTATGGGCAAAGGAGGTCCACCATGGGGCAAACACTCTATGAGAAAGTTTGGCAAGAACACCTTGTGCAATCAGGAGAAGGGCAACTCGATCAAATATTTATTGATACTCACCTAATCCATGAGGTCACGAGCCCCCAAGCTTTCAGCATGTTGCGGGATCGTGGGCTTCCCGTTCGTTACCCAGAACGAACTATTGCCACCGTAGATCATATTATCCCGACCGATAATGTGAGTCGCCCCTTCCAGGACCCCGAAGCAGAAGCTATGCTTCAAGCTTTGGAAAGCAACGTTGACGAGCACCAGATTCGCTACTTTCCTATCGGCAGCCCAGAGCAAGGCATTGTTCATGTAATGGCTCCGGAACAGGGGCTCATTCGCCCAGGTATGACAGTGGCCTGTGGAGACAGTCACACATCTACTCATGGCGCTTTTGGTGCCATTGCCTTTGGCATCGGCACTAGCCAGGTGCGAGACGTTCTTGCGAGCCAGACTTTGCTTATGCCGAAGCTCAAGGTTCGCCGGATTGAGGTCACAGGTCGGCTTAGAGCCGGGGTTACGGCCAAGGATCTAATCCTTCACATCATTGGTCGGTTGGGAGCAAAAGGAGGCGTTGGCTTCGCCTATGAATATGGAGGCTCTGCAATTACCAAGATGACAATGACTGAGCGAATGACTCTTTGCAATATGTCGATCGAAGGCGGCGCTCGTTGCGGATACGTAAACCCTGATTTGGTTACCCTAAGATACCTTGCTGGAAGGGCTTTCACACCAATCGACTCTATAGAAGCGCTCCAAGAACGCTGGCTCAGCTACGCAAGCGACAGCGACGCCCATTACGATGATCGTATTACAGTTGACGGCAATCGGATTGAGCCAATGCTAACCTGGGGAACATCCCCGGATCAGTCTGTCAGCTTTAAGGGTCGCATACCAAATAGCATCTCTCTCGGCGACGCAAAGAGTTACATGGGCTGGCAAGACAATCAACCCATCGCAGGAACTCCAGTGGATGTTGCCTTTATTGGCAGCTGTACCAACGGCCGATTCGAAGACTTTCTACTTGTCAGCCAAGCTATTAAGGGTCACAAGGTGGCAAGCTCGATCAAGAGAGCCCTAGCAGTTCCCGGCTCTTCAGAAGTTGCTAGGCGAGCTGAAGAGAGCGGGATTGCGGATATTTTTCGCGATGCGGGCTTTGAGTGGCGACAGCCCGGCTGTTCCATGTGCCTCGCTATGAACCCCGATCGTCTGCTTGGCAACGAGATCTGCGCCTCAAGTTCAAATCGTAATTTCAAAGGCCGCCAGGGATCTCCCGAAGGCCGCACCCTGCTCATGAGCCCTTTGGCTGTGGCTGCGGCTGCTGTGACTGGAAAAGTTTCCGACCCAAGGGAGGTTTTTAAAATATGAATGCTATCACATCAGTCCGAGGTCTTAGTTGTCATCTGCCAGGTTCAGATATCGATACTGATCAGATTATTCCAGCTCGATTTTTGAAGCAGATCACCTTCGATCACCTTGGTGACCAGCTTTTTTTTGATCAACGGTTTAGCAGCCCTGGAACGGAACGCTCTCACCCATTAAATCACAGGCCAAAGCCTAGCATTATCGTTGCTGATGAAAATTTTGGCTGTGGCTCTAGCCGAGAACACGCTCCACAGGCCTTAAAGAAGTATGGTATTGAGGCGATTCTTGCGCTTTCCTTTGGGCCGATATTCCAAACTAACTGTCAGCAGCTAGGAATCCCATGTTTAACCTTGAGCCCAGAGGTTCATAATGAGCTGAAGCAGTGTGTTTTTCCTAGACACCTTGAGATTTGCTTAGAATCTCTGCAAGTGAGCTGGGGCGGAAGATCAAAAGCAGTATTTTTGACGCAAAGATTCCAGGATGACTTGCTCGCGGGCACTTATGACCCTCTCGAAAACCTGATGAAAAACGCTGATCTAGCTGAGCAGATTCACTGCAAAACAGAACTACCCATCCCTAGCTGCAACCGCTAGATCATCGATTCACACCGGTTTCTCATGTAGAATTCCATAGAGTAAACGAGACGCAATTTTCGCATGAGGGGCTGGATGATGACTTTGTTACTAATAGCGGCACTGATAGGCTCTGCACTGATCATGAGTGCAGAACCAACTCTAACCACTCCAATCTTAGGTGCCTGGGGTATTGCAAGTTTGGCTACGTTAGCAAATCTTAACAAGCCGGTAATGCGTTCTATCCCAGTACGCGCAAAGAGACCTGCTCGCTCACGACGAGCGACGAAGTAGAGACGACGAGCTGCGGGAGCCAGGAGACTGCTCGCCATAAGAGCCTGCTTCGGGCCAATGGGGAAGCCTATGTTCTTGGCAATAGTCCCGAATGCCTTGCGCACTCCAGTGAGCAGTGGGATCGATTTTTAGTATTCCACCATGAACACCATCGATCGATAGAATCTCCGGCGACTTAGCACTCTGTGTCCGACTCCCGCATAACCATCCGCTGGCTTCCGAAAGCACATCTTGCCTCAACTTGGCAAACTCTCGATCATCGTCCTGACCTGCTCGTCTCTTTCTAGAGATCAAATCGATTTTAAAACCGCGCTGGGAAAGTTCATTCACTTGGCCTTGCTTGTTCTCAGCAAAGGTGAATAGTTTGGGTTTGAAATTTATGATTTCACAAAGGTGGATCATCACAGCATCCTTGCTGCTAAAGCGACACTCATAGTAGAGCGATGGAGCGAAATTTTCGCGAGCCCAGTCAAGGATTTGCTCTGGCTTATCCGATGAAAATATTTCGTTTAAGCCTAAGACTTGCCCCTCTAGCCAACGTGGTTCAAATAGCTCAGACGACTTCCACATAGGCATATTTACCCCCTTTTTTCTCGCAATCCCTTGCTGGACCATGATCTTCTCTTTTCAAGATAGAATATCTGTATCGATTGTCAACTCGGCGACCACAAGAAAATTGACCAAGCGGCCAGATTCCAACATCTTGGTACCAATTAGCAAAATATTCGCATATTTAATATTAATATACTTAATTATTACATATTATAAGGGAGTAGGTCCCACGAGAAGTTCTATTTTTTCCGACTATTGTGAGGTCAGAATTCTTAGCTTTTAAAACTATGAGAATTAGTGGACAAAGTAGCTAGACTCAAGATGAAACTCTTTCAATCCGAGGTAGGATTCTCGGGAGCAACAAAAAGAGGTACCCATTATGAGCGACAACAAACAAGGCGGTTCAAAACGGAGCTATCCCATTCCTCTGAATCGCAATGGGATTACCGATCTTATCAATAAGATCGAATCGGGAAATTTTTCATGTAGTCGCAGCCAGTTGCTCACCCAGTTTAGGATGAACGATATCCTGGCAGAATCAAGCTTAGAGCATCTTCGCAAACAACTTGAGCAGGAGACTTTCAAGCCCCATGTTTTAGAGTTGCTCGAACAGCCTATGGAATATCAGAATTCACGGCGCATTGTTTCCAAGATTTTCGGCCTCTACGGCAAAGCCGCCACTGGGGTTTTGCAAAATATGGGGATCAAGGAGAAGCCTAGCTCCTGAGCCTTGCGAGAGCTTCCTATTTTCATTAGGGTACTTTTGCACTTTTAGGAGACCCTGATGAACACTCCGAAAATCCTTGTATTATCCGCCTATCATGCCACCAGCCATGACTACTGGTATCAGCAAATTGAAAAAATCCCATGGGATTGGACCCTTAGTTCCCTACCTCCTCGCTATTATGCGTGGCGTGCGCGAGGCAACCCGCTTTCTTTTTTGAATAAAGACATCGACATCTCTCGCTATGATTTGATTCTCGCTACCTCTATGGTAGATCTCGCTAGCATGAAAGGGATTTTTGGGGAACTAAGCAATAAACCCTGCTTACTCTATTTTCATGAGAATCAGTTTGCCTACCCTTCCCAAAATCAAAAGGGGCTTTTGGACATTCAAATTACAAGTATCTATAGTGCCTTGGCTGCTGATGGCCTAGCATTTAATTCGAGCTACAACCGAGATACTTTCTTACAGGGTGTCACCAACCTACTGGGCTCTATGCCCGATTTTTGCCCTAAAGACATTCCTTATCAACTTAAGAAGAAATCTTGGGTCATTCCCGTTCCGCTTGCCTCTCCCTGCCCAGACAACTCCATTGCAAAGGATCCGTTGCATGTAGTTTGGAACCATCGCTGGGAGCACGATAAAGGCCCTGAACGACTGTATGAATTTATTAAACTTGCCCTTGATGCTCAGCCGGATCTCCGATTCTCCATCATTGGCCAGCAGTTTCGCCAGATCCCACCAGCTTTCAACAAAATCCGTCATGAGTTTGCAAACTCCATCTGTAACTGGGGCTTTATTGAGGATAGGCGAGAATATGAAGCTATTTTAGATTCAGCAAGCTATATCTTATCCACTGCGCACCACGATTTTCAAGGTTTGGCGGTTTTAGAAGCTTGCTTGCGAGGCTGCCTGCCCATTCTACCAAGAGCTCTCGCCTATCCCGAATTTTTTAGTCCGCAATTTACCTATCCTGTCACGTCAGATCGGGTTCAATCGGCCAGCAATGCAGTCGCAACTTTGCAAAACCTGCAGCAAATGGTACCGGCAGCGCCTGGTCTCAACGATATATTGGCTGCCACACTCCTCCCTCGCTACAAAACATGGCTACAATCTTTCATTCCTTCGTAGGTTCCAGACCCAAGAAACTACCCCTAACTACACCCACTATTGAGGAGGGCAAAACCTCTGAGACAAGGCCTGGTTAAAAAATGCGAGGAGATAATACAAATCGTAGAGTGACGAGTCTTTTTTAGGCAAACGAAGTATCGTAGGTTTTGCTACCTTAATAACTACGCCTTATCTGCACATAAAATATGTCGGAATTTTACGAGTCTGATGCCCTAGTGCAGTGTTTTTTTCATAAGGATTTCAAGGAAACCCTTGATGAGCCGGGCATAGTGATTGAAGGTTCGCGGTATTTTAAGATAAGTTGCAGATACTAATTTAAGAGGAGGCAGTCTCAAATGAAGTTGTTATGGATGTCATTATTGTTTTTAATACCCTTGTTCGCCCAGGGAACCCCCCTGAATCGGCCCATCACGGACGAGGTTTTCTATTTTATCATGACCGATCGCTTTGAAAACGGCGATCGTCAGAATGACAAGGGCTTTGATCGGAAACCGTACAATGATCAAGACTCCCTTCGCGATATCATGCGCCATGGATACCTTCCCACAGACAAAGGCTTCTATCATGGTGGTGACTTCAAAGGCATCATCAAGCGCTTGGACTACATCCAAGGCTTAGGAGTGACGTCTCTGTGGTTATCCCCAATCCAAAAGAACCAGCCAGTGCAAGGAGACGGTAGCATTGGAGGCTCATCTGCCGGATATCATGGTTATTGGATTACTGATTTCACAACCGTTGACCCTCATCTGGGTACCGAAGAGGACTTCAAGCAACTGGTGGACGAAGCTCATAAACGAGGCATGAAAGTTTTTATCGATGTGATCACTAATCACACTGCGGATATCATCAGCTATCACGGTTGTGGCGATTGCCCCTATCGTAGTCGCGCTGACTATCCTTATGTCACCAATAAGCGCGGCAAGACCCTAAACCAAGGCTTTGTAGACGGTGACTTATCAAAGGAAAACTTCGCAAAGTTAACAGATCCAAACTTTGCATACTCACCATATGTCCGCGATGAGCCCGGCGAAATCAAAAAACCTGCTTGGCTCAACGATGTGATCTATTATCACAACCGCGGTAACTCCACATTCTCCGGAGAAAACTCGCTCTACGGCGACTTTTTCGGGCTTGACGATCTATTTACCGAGCATCCCCGGGTTGTGGAAGGTATGATCGACATTTATAAGGAGTGGATTCGCAAGTATAAGATCGACGGTTTCCGAATCGATACAGTCAAGCACGTGAATATTGAATTTTGGCAGCAATTCGTACCGGCGATTCGTGATTATGCTAAGGAACAAGGGATTCCACACTTTTTTATGTTTGGCGAGGTGTTTTCTGCCGAACCAAAGATACTTTCCAAGTATACTCGTGATGGGCGCCTTGATTCGGTTCTAGATTTTGCCTTCCAGGGCTCAGCCAAAGACATCTTTGCAGATCAACAAAACCTAGACAAGTTTGCGAATATCTTCAATGCCGACGACCTCCATCGGATCAGCAGCCACCCCAACCACATGTTAACTTTCATATCGAATCACGATATCGGGCGTCTGGGGCACTTTATTCTTGAAGCCAAGAATAAAGGCAAATTCAAACTGGACCCACTAAGACAAGTGCGCTTGGCCCACAGCTTCATGTTCTTTGCTCGCGGTGTTCCTGTCATTTACTATGGTGACGAGCAAGGCTTTACCGGTGATGGTGGTGACAAAGATGCACGGGAAAATATGTTCCCGAGCCAAGTGGATGATTACAATGACAACAAACTTCTCGGAACTAAGAAAACTACTAAGGATGAAAACTTTGATCCTAAGCACCCTCTTTACCGAGACATCGCCAAGTTTTCGGAAATCTACAAGAGCCACCCTGTGCTCCGCAACGGCGAGCAGCACAACCTTGCTAGCGATCAAGATGGGGTATTTGCCTTCATCCGAACCCTTCCAGAATTGGATGACGAGTATCTGGTTGCGTTTAACCTAGGGGCAAAGCCTGCTCGCTTGAAATGGTCTCGCCAGAAGATTAGCGATGTCTTCCAAGGTAAGATTCAGGGCAAGAATATCATTATTGCTCCGCAAGACTTCACCATTGTGAAGGCTCCTAAAGAATCAGCCCGATTGAGCAACAAAAACAAAGCCAAGGTCTCGCTTCCCGAAGAGGATGCACGAGTATCCGGTCTGTTTCCATTTGAAGTTCAAATTCCAGGGAATGGCTATCATACAGTTAAATTTTCCATGGTAAACCTCAAGACAAATGCAGAAACGCCGCTGATCGTGGATCACAATCGCCCTTACCGAGCCTATATCGATTCAAAAGACATTCCAGCAGGTAGCAAGATACGTCTCCGTGCTGAGATCACACCGGAAGGTGGCTCTTCGTTTACCTTGGAACGGGAAACAACTGTTGACGGCCGCACCCCCACTGTTTTCGTTCACTACGAAAATGGTAATAAGCGTAGCGAAGCGTTTCATGTCCTGAGCAATGGCCTTAGTTCCTTTAGCCAGAAAGTTGGCGACAATGGTAGCTATCGATTCTCATGGCCCAATGGTGTAGCAGGAGCCATGCTCTTGTTCTCAAGCCGAGAGAAGGGTTTGAGTACATTCGATCAGCCAATCTATATTGACTTTAAGAATGACGTGATCAACAAGCTAAAGGCCAGCGACACCGATATCGTGGCCCATATTTATGTGAACAATCAACACGAGATCAGTGATAAACCATTTTCCGACAGCTCCAAGAATCCGGCCACCCTACCATATTCTCCCAAGGCTAAAGCACCTTTCGGCCAAGAAACACTCTACGTTCGCGGTGGAATGAATGCCTGGCAAGCCACAACCCCATTAGAGTACTTGGGCAACTTCACCTATGCAACCAGCGTAGAACTTAGCTCAGGCTTGATGGAGTATAAGTTTGCTGACAAGTCATGGACAGCCCAAGCGAACTTCGGTGCACCGATTAGCTCGGAAGAAGGTCTGCAAAAATCAGGTGGTAGTGGCAACCTGAAGCTTCTCCTCGACGAAAATCAAAAGGGAACCTATCGCTTTGAGCTGATCCATATTCCCAAAGAGCATTTAAAGAACAGCAAGCTTGATTTGAGCTTTTTCAAAATCAGCCGACTATAAATGTAATGAATCATCTGGCCCTTTCCCAAGGGCCTTTTTCTTTCCCAGCCCTTCACTTTATTTTCACGAAATTTACATATCGAATTCTTGCGCTCTGGATTTTCTTCTCCTATGCTGTTGCAAATTTCTACTATTCTTTGAGGAGTTGGTCATGGCGAACACTCTTGTCACAGGCATCTGTGCGAGCGTAGGATTGATGTTATCGGTAGGGTCAATGGCACGACCTTGTGAAAAAGCAAGCGACTTCTGGCCGTTTGAAGTCAAACAGGGAGGAGAAAACAGCGAGATTCTATTTTACGCAGATCTTTATCTTGAGCGATCCTGCACGTCTATCATGGCGGAAGCTAAAGCAGGCTCTACGGGAACCCTTTATGGCATCAGCGCAGATCTAGTGGAAGCTAAGGCGAGTGCCACATTACAAAACCGTCGCGCAATTATTCTAGAAGGCGATGTAACTGTTCTTGGTTATGTGGTAGATGATTTTCGTTACACTGAGCAAACATCAATTAGCATCGGTGATCGTTTAGCGTTTCCGCTAGAGCTAGATGATAGCCAAACCTTTATGGTAGGCCCGGTTCCTGTGGCAGTGGATTACGGCCTAGTTGGTGAGGGTGGGTTAAATTATAACGCAACTCTTTCTGTGGGCGCGATCGACCTCGATGCAACGCCTTATGTTGAGTCTAAGGTTTTTGCTGCCACCGGTCTCGACATTCTTATAGCAGAAGTTAAGGCATACGGAGAGGTCACTCTCATCAATGACACCTTCCGCAACCAGTTTAGCTTGGCCCTCGATCAAGTGAACTTCGATAAGATTTACTTCGATGCCTACGGCTGGAATCAACTTAATGCGCTTGATGGTCGGATTGCAATGACAGCTAAGACCAAGGTTATTGGCTTCGAGCGTACATACAATCAAGACCTCGTTAACTGGAATGGCTATGCTCGCCAGGATGAGGCTTTCCGCGTTGAGCTAGATTATCCAATAGCTCTTTAACGTCTATTAGATAAGTTCCCAGCTTGTGGTAGCGGCAAGATCGTGATAGCGGGTCTTGCCCCAGCCATCAGGCTGGGGATTGTCCTTTGGAGTTCCTGAATGTTTCGTGCTTTAATTGCAGGTTTCGCCCTAGTTGTAGCCGCTTTAGTAACGTTTATCGTAGGCAATGATTCCCCGAAAAATGATGGTCTTAACGCTACGAAAGACTTACCTCGATCAATAGGCTCTCTTGTCCATCGTTGCCAAGAAGGACATACTCGCAAGTTCTCAGTTGATTACGAGTCGCAAGGCACACTTAGCTTCAAAAGCGATCAGGATCAACAAAGCGCACAGACGGAACTTACTTGGGATGGTCAGCTAACCGAAGCTTGCCTTAGCGATTCCCAAGATGAATCCTTGGTGTTCTTGAAGCTTACAATCACTAACTGGCAAGATAATATTTTACAAGAAAAAGATCGCCATGAGGTTCGCAAGGCTCTCATGGATGGTATTTTTATCCGATACCACTCTCATTCGTTCGAAATATACAGCCTCAATAGAGCAAGATTAGCAGCAAACAATCAGTGGTTTGATCTAGCCATGATGTCTTTCAAATGTATCGCACCAGCGGCTCGTAGCTCGATTTCCTGGTCTTGTCATGAGTCCAGCCCCAAGGGGGATTTTGAGGCTCGATATTTGAAAAGTGGTGAGATTCTAACAAAACAGTACTCCTGGCAGGATCATTTCGCCAGTTTTAATGAGGTCACACTCAAAATCGAACCGAAATCTCATAGCATGGTGATTGGCCAGACACAGACCCAAGGCCTTGCCAGTTACCTGGGGTCAGTCCGAATTCAAGTAAACTTGGATGGTCATTCACCCTTGAACACCGAAGATCGCCTTGCCCTGATCACAGACTCTGAAGCCGCCAGCCTGGTTATCTTTCGTCAAGATCGCGTACGCACAACTCAAGAGGTACGGGAACGCCAGCAGAAAATTCTTGGTTCAGATGATCTGGAAACACTTTGGCAAGTGGCGGAACCCAATGGCAACCACTTCTTGAAAATGGTGTCCTGGCTCCAGCTCAACCCCTCATATCTAGACACACTCAAGAATAAACTCTTTAGCGAAGCATTTGGCAAACAAAGCAAGATGTGGCTCAAGGCCTTAAGCAAGGCCGGAAGTGATGCAGCACAGGCCACTCTAGTGGACTTCATCAAAGCTCAAAACGGTCTGAACGAAGCGTCACGCTATGCCCTTGTAGCCCTCGCCGGGACGACTCAACCTAGCCTTGAATCAGAAAGCTTTCTTAAAACAACGATCGAAACCCATGGCCCAAAGGGACTAGGTCGCTCAGCTTCGTATAGCCTAGGAATTATGGCAAATCAAAGCCCTCGGCAAGATCAAATCCAGGAGTTTTTTGAAGACAAACTAGACAAGGCTAGCGACCAAGATCTGATTGTATATCTGCGATCGATCGGTAATATGAAAACTCCCAGCTCCCTTGCCGTGATGCAACGCTACTTAGACCACCCGTCTCGACAAGTGCGCGGTGATGCGATATTTGGCATGCGTTTCTTTCCAGAAGCCTATCCGGCCCTCATGCAAAAGCTGCAAAGCGAAGATAGCCACATCAGCTCGCAAGCAGGACGAGCCCTCGGGTTTCAGCTCAATTCAGCAAATCAGCTTCAAGAGATTTTTAAGCAATGGGCGGCGATCCCTGCGCCTAAGGTTCGCTCCCAGCTACTGACTAAGATTATTGGTCATAAGGAATTCAGCAAGGTCGATCGCAATCTGCTGAATGATATTCTCGCCCTTGAAACCAATCCCGCCATCAGTCAAAAGATCGAAGAGGCGCTCGCGTCTCACTAAAGGCGCGTAGGGGCGAGTTTGGACTTGAGGCTTCAGCCTTTGTTTTTGCCTCGAACGAAATTCACGAGCCGTTTGATGATGGACTTGCTCATGGGCTGAGCAGGCTTCTTGTTCTGAGATCTGCCCTGCCAAGAAATTTAGGCACGAGAACCACTGTTGCGAGAGCCCATCTTGCTCAGCGAGCTGCGCTTGGGTTAGCTTTCTGGTTCGAATCTGGTTTGGTTGGCTGCTGCTATAAGTTCGATTCTATCCACTTTACCCCCGGGGGTGAAATATCAATAGTCAGAATATTATTAGGTTTTTATAGGATTTTTTTGTGAATACTAGGAAACCGGCATTGAGCAAGTTGCTTGATTTTTAAGCAATTGGCGCTAGCCGTAACCTACTGAAATCACGTGGCTTGCTCGTTCTTTTTCTTATGCATAAGTGTTTGATAATATTTGGTTTTTTGGGTGGACAAAAAACTACTGTTTAGTGATCTGAATATTTTTACTTATAGATGAGAAGCGAACATGTGTCAAAATAGTGAATCAGTGATCCATCTATAGCTTCACGTTTGCTCTAACCACTGGTAAAAAAGCCTTTTACCGTAGCTATCGTAGGGTGTTCTATGAAGAACCAGAGAACCTTGAATCAAATGCCGGAGTTTCAGCAAGGCCTCAGATGCTTTGACGAGCTACAGCAGAGCACTTGGTCGACTGATGAGAGGCTTGCGTTCACGCTTGGAGTGCTTGCGCGCCTATACCAAGAAGTCGATGATAAAGATGCGCTGTGGTCTGCTAGGCAGAAAATATGGCAGGTCGAAGAAAAGCTTGGTGAAATGTGCCGAAAAAAACTGGAGCTGGAGGGCTATAATGAGTCATCTAAAGATCGTTAAGCCGGAAGGCGATGACCGTTTTTGTGGAAACGACAAAGTTATTCGACTGAAGGTCGAAATCATTGCTGGAATGTATTGGGAAGAACCGTACAGCTTTCAACTAGATATTAGATTTGATGCATCACTTATGGATTTACATACTGTCATTCAGCGCGAGTTAAAATTTGAAGATGATCACCTTTTCTCGTTTACTAGCGGAAGAACACCCAGGTCACGGGTAATGGAATATCGGCCTGATGACAATAGTGATGACTTCTCAATGGAGGGGTTCAACGATATTTCTTTAAATGAAGTTTTCCCCTTGCCTAAGGCGCATTCCCTTTATTACCACTTTGACTTTGGAGATGGTTGGTTAGCCGAAATTCGAAGAGTGTCTTCTCAGCCAGGAGAGCTTTCGAAAAGTAAGTATAAAGTTGTATCTCGATCAGGGAAAAGGCCTGTACAATACCCTGATTTAGACTGCGAAGGGACTTTCGTTGAGGTATCAGAATTCTTCTTAGACTCTCTAATTCCTAAGCTACCTGAAACTGACAAGGTCTACCTTTACCTAGACCCAGTGCCCATGAACTGGGGGTGGCGAAAACTATCCAAAGTTATTGCCGAGGAAACGGATTTAGAGTTTACCGATGACAAGATACTCTTATTCTATAATCGGACCAAAGATCGGTTGAAACTGCTTTTTAAAGAAGCTGGTATGGAGCAAACTTTGGACAGGTTTCTACATGAGCAGAGTTTTGTTTTGCCAGCTCCCGAAGCTGGAAAGTCATATTTGACTATTTCTAGAGAGAATCTTTCCAAAATCTTTAAGATGGAAATTCTGTAGGCTGAGGTAACGTTTAACAACCAAGAGAAAGATTATGGGACAAAAAGCAATCAAGGAGCAGAGGCGTTTTGAAAGACGCATCATGGCAAGGTTAGATGTTCTTGGCCTCAAAGTTTTAAAAATTCTCGATTTTGATGAAGAGAAACATTTTGAATGGTTCGCCCTCGCTCAAGAAGTTATTCTTATGAAGCCCGAGGTCTCGTTGGAAGACCTATATCCGAGTAAGATCGAAGATACCTATTATGATATCGTCGAATCATCTGTTCGAGGAGGCTGGGAAATTGACTTGGATGCAAACTACAAAAGAATTGCTAGTCATGACTTCGATCTTGAATGGTAGCCTCAAAAACACTTGGATCGTCGGATATATGGTAGATAGTACCCCCCTTCAACGAATTCGCTTATAACAGCGGCGTATCCATATATGGTGAAAGTAACATACTTTTATTGTCTAAAGAAAAATTATCGTTACAACTGCTCTAGCACGTGCTAGAGAGGGCGTCTAACTGAATAAAAAAAAGGAATATGACTTGAAATGAGAAATTTAATGGGCATAAAAAACCCTCATGCTATTGCTAACTGCTTTTCAATCATGCTTGCATCGTTAGCTTTGCCTTTGCTGAACTATAGATCCGACCATGTCGCTTGGATGAACGATCCATATTTGATCGCCATACTTAGCATTGCTGCGTTCGGTACTTTTTTCATTAGAGACAAGGTCTATAATGTGATCTATGCCTTTGCTCTTATATTGCTGTGCTATTTCACCATGGGCAGTGATTTTTCTACATACACAGTGATTTTTCTCATCATGTTTTTTTTCAATCTATTAGCATTTGTAAGTAATAGAGGAATCAAATGAAAACAATATCAATTTTATTAATCCTATTATCAGGAACAGCTTTTGCCGGTGAAATGTGCGAGATTGATAAGCCTTGGTCACATGCCTGTAATTTGCCACCACCTGGCAACGACAACAAACCGAGCGATCAGGAACGTGAACTCGGTGCCATGAAAACCAATGCATCCTTTAGCCGTATTCTTAATGCTACAGAGGTTTGTGACGGTTCTCACTGCACACTAACTGCGGTTGGTATCTTAAACGGTAAAATGAGTGCTTTTAGTGTCACTAATAAGAAATGGAAAGCTAATGCTAAACCCAAAAGGCATATCTTTGGGGTTCATGTTCGAACGGGTGAATTAACTTATAAATATACCAATTATCCATTGTTGAAAGAGTACCTGGCTAAAAGTTCTAATCTCCTAACAATCGATGCACGAACCCGTGATCAAATTATACAGTATGAGTTAGATTCCTATAGCGATGCATTCTCGAATGCTAGTAAAGACGATCTACTATGCTTTGCCGGTATAGGTGCTTGCGTTGGGACAGTTGCTTCGGTTCTAACTGGTCAACTTACTGTTTCGGTGGGCCTAGGAATGTCATGTCTAACTGCTGGTATATCCTGCTCGAAATGGAACGCTAGATGGCGCGATATTGAGCGGAAAAAGTTAAAGCTTGATATCGCAATATCCGAATACATCCTAGATATGTCGCCAACTGAACTAAAAAGTTCAGGGATAACCTTTGAAGACGACCTAGGGAGACCTGTTTCGGTCGCGCAGTTCAGCGAGGGAACCTATTCAGAGTGTCGAGCTGATACCAAACGATGGAAATGTCATCGTGAGAAGTGTGAAATACGTGTTGCAATTATTTGTCCCAAATAAAAGTCGAGTCAGTAAGAGGAACTTCCCCTCGAACTGCTCACAGACCCGTACGTGAGCCTCTCGGCTCATACGGCTCCTGTTAGTACATCGGTGTCCATCTCCAATGGGCAAACAATCTAGGTTTTGACCTGATTATGCGTTGAATTAGTTTGATGGTTCGCCCTTTCTTCTGAGTTTCACCAATAGAAATTCCACTTTTGATCGAGAAACTTGAGAAAAAATCTGTTTTCAATTGATCAGGGGTGGGGTCTCGATACGCTGCTAGTTTTTGATCCGAAATTAGCACTCATCTAAGAAATCAGAACGCACAAAACCATTCCCAATGATATCAGGATAGCAGAAAAGTAGCTTGTTTTATAGGTTCAAGTGAATCCGTAGATCGCCATGGTTGAGACCGGAGGGTTCATCCTTGAATCCTCGATATCTTGGGTAATTCTATGAAATCGGGAGATTATCGCAGATCAGGCTATGAGAGGGAAATCGTTTTCTGAATTTCAACTGCCGAAAGTAACTTGTATTCCTAATTTTATCAGATTGAGGGCTTTTCTATGCCTTTTCGCTTAGTTCCAAATGTGCACAACTCTTAATACGTTATCTACTCCATCGATTGCGTATCACAACTACTTAGCTCAGAAGGTTGAAAGATTGATGAGCGCTCTAGCTTCAAGAACTGAGGCTGACGGCTCAACTCTTCTCGATAATACAGTTATCTTGTGGGTCAATGAACTTGGCAATAGCGGCATTCATGGCAACATGAACGTACCGTGGCTTCTTTTAGGAGGTGCTCAGGGCAAACTAGATATGGGAGCATGGTATAAGCTTTCCCAGGACCCTGAATATGATTGTACCTACTTTTTCGCTCAGGAAAAATGCAGCGGTAGCGACAAGCTTGCCCTCCACGCGCCGCACAACAATGTTTTAGTATCGATTTTGAATGCCTTTGGAATCAATGACAACCATTTTGGTTATTCGGGAATTACAGGGCAGCTTCAAGGTTTGAACGTATGATAGCTATGTGGCACTTAGAGTTTAGTACCTAAGTGCCTCTGCGAGCTAAGGGTTTTGACGGGTTAGCGGCCACATATCTGCTCTTGCCAGCGTCTAGTGCATTCACGACCATTATAACAAACATAGTTAAAACCATAGCAGCGCGAGCCGCCAGTTGCTATACCGCTGCCACCTGAACCATTTCCACCAGAGCTGAGGGAACCACCGCCGCCAGATCCAGTCGGTTCACCCATTTTTGATCGAATCATCTCGTCACTAATTTTCTTCAGATTTTCGATTCGCTTTATGCAAAGTGGCTTCCCAGTTTCACAGGCTGTGTACATTTTCTGAGAGATCATGTAGGCGAACCAGCCAAACCAATCAGCAAACTTATCAGCGTTTTTCCTGCAAGCCATATAGCTTCCCTCACACTTACCCAATTCTTTAATATACCAATCGGGGTCATCGCCGGCTTCTTTTGTCACCTTTTTGAGAGTCCAAACATCTTTCACTTTATAAGCTGGTAAGCTTTTATAGTTGCTTGAAAAATCAAAGTTATACATCTCTTCCGAGATTCTCTTATTGAGTAGTGGGTGGAATTTCATGCCGAGCTTATCGAAATAGTTCGTGCCCTTGCTATGCAGCAGAGAAACACCGTTATTTGCAAAGACTAAGCAAGACTGATATCGTCTGTCGGAAGTATCTTTTGAGCCACTAAAGCAGAACATGACGTTATCTACACCATTTAAGAACGCCTCTAGGCTCTTAAACCCCTTATATCTAGGTTTAGGTTCAGGATAACGAAGATTACAGGCGTGAGAATTTGGGTCAGTAAAATCACATCTTTCTAATCCAAATATGCTTTGTGAGATAAGCATAACCGCAGCGATCGTTAGGCAGGCACGTAACATAATGTGTTTTCCTATTTTAAAGAGTTAAATACAATCACTTGTGTACAAATGCAGAACTTCAACGAAATCGAGCTTACATCTATTTCTTGCTTTTAAGGCATAATCAGAAATAATATCGCTATTTACGGTAGTTTCGTATGTAATTTGATCATCGTTTTCTATTAGAAAGACTTCTAGAAATTCCTCGGAGATGGCGGTGAGGCATGCATCTGATCCCTCCCGTGCGTCGATTGCCTGAGAACGCTCCACTATGCATGATTGCCACTTATCCGGCTCCACCGGAGGAAGAAGGCCAAAAACTCCATTCATAATCGGGTTGTCGAATGGGTCAAACCCAAAATTAGACAGTAAATTGACGAACCAAGAGTCTGAGCTTTCCGAGAAAAGGTTTTCAACTATATGATCTACATCCTCTTGATTAAATTCTGTAGTTTCATCCAGTTTTCTTTTAAGCTCATCTTTCAAATCCTCTTGAGAAATTCCTTCATTTCTAGAAGTAACTTTCTTATCGGAGAGGGGCTTAACGGATTCGGTTACCGTTGTGTCTGATAGATTTTTCTGACGTGATTCACTTTGAGACTTGCTTTGAATCTCAATTTTTTCGGAGGGTTCATCCCTGGTCAGTATCACGTAAAAAATTGCTACAAAAATTAACGCTATAAGTATTTTTAACGTATCTTTCAAAAATGATCTCCCAGTATCGGAGCCTTCTAATATCAAGGGATTGACCTACTATGGCTATTTTTAATATGCAATAGTTTTATAACCTTAGTGATACGCTAATATTAGATATTTCAAAAAAGATTTTGCGGTCTTAGGCCGCTACCAACGATAGCCTCTTTTAGTGGGATTTATTTCCAGAGGGGGGGTATTTCAAGCTCGAAAGATATTGGTTCATCTTCAGTTTTATGGTCATCTTTGAAAATGTCATCTTTAGTATCAACTGTTCCGTCAATCCCCACAGACCATACTATAGGCTTTCCGTTCTCAAGCCTGTATTCGAGGGGGTTTCCGAAAGGGTCGAGCAATGACTCCTCTGTTGCATAAGGTCCCCTCCATCGCCGTTGATCTGAATTGACGAGCGCATTTAACCCTTCCGCCTCGCGTGGGTACCTTAGCATATGAACTCGATAGAGCTTGAGCGACTTTTCAACCTTACCAATAGAGAGCTTGGTAAGATCCACGTTTGCTTCTTCTTGGGTTCCTGTTAGATTGGAAACTAGCAAAGCCATCACAGTACCCATCAATCTGAGATTCACCAATAGAAATTCCACTTTTGATCGGTAAACTTGAGAAAAAATCTGTTTTCAATTGATCAGGGGTGGGGTCTCGATACGCTGCTAGTTTTTGATCCGAAATTAGTACTCAACTAAAAATCTGAGCGCACATCACCAATCCCGATGATATCAGGGTAGCAGAATATTCCCTTTTTTTATAGACTCAAGTGAATCCGTAGATTGCCATAGTTGAGACCGGAGGTTCATCCTTGAATCCTCGATATCTTGGGTGACATTTTGAAATTGATGGATTATCGCAGATCAGGCTATGAGAGGGAAATCGTTTTCTGAATTTCAACTGCCGAAAGTAACTTTAAACTCTGGTACTTGTGATCACAAAATACTAAGGGCAGATGAGGAAATAGATGTTGATCAAGAGTTAAATCTAGTGGCATTGCCAGCTGATCAGTTGGCGCAGAAATGAGAGCTTTACAAATAAGTGACATTGGTCAATTGCAGGATACTCAAATATGTAGAATTATTTGCGAGTGATTTTTTTGAATTTCAATCACTCTATGTGACACTTAAATTTATGGAGCTGAACATGAATACTCTAGTGAAATCGATTGTGGTAGTAAGCTTAACTTGGGCAAACATTGGGAAAAGTGAATCGGCGTATTTTGAAATGACTGATGGATCTGAAGACCGCTTTGTAATCAAACTAACCGATGAAACTAAAATTGCGCAGGCTCGCAAAATTATTGCTGAGGATGCTAAAAGGTTAGTGATCGGAAAAATCGTTTCCGAACCAATAGAGTACAACAAGCCTTGGAGTTTCTATCTTAAGAGTGACACCATTGAGTTTTCATTCGCCGCAGTCGAAGTTTGCGACGCAACTATCTCTTACGTTGAAAGTAATCTTAGTGAAGTAGGAGGGCATTTCTTGCCAGATGGTTGGTGGTGCCCCTGGGACTCTCAGCTCATCCAGGAGGTGCTTCTCTAGTACTACTATTGAAATAAATCGGGACTCTTATCCTGAGTTTTGCTAATAGAAACTCCACTTTTGATCGAGAAGCTTGAGAATAAATCTGTTTTCAATCGATCAGGGGCGGGGTCTCGATACGCTGCTAGTTTTTGATCCGAACTTAGCACTCAACTAGAAATCAGAGCGCACAACACAACTCCCGATGATATCAGGATAGCAGAAAAGTAGCTTGTTTTATAGGTTCAAGTGAATCCGTAGATCGCAATAGCTTCCTTGCCGAAGGCTGAAATCAGAGATAGGAGGTTCATCCTTGAATCCTCATAATCTTGGGTATTTATATGAAACTGGGAGATTATCGTAGATCAGGCTATGAGAGGGAAATCGATTTTTGAATTTCTACTGCCGAAAGTCACATATATGCCGAAAGCAACATTCAATGCGCCTAGCTATAAATTCAAGGATAATTTTCTGCAAAGATTTTAACCATGCCACTTCATCTGTCTGTATGGGGCATAGAGCTACGTAACCTCATAGCAGCCCTTGAAACCTCAAGGACCTTATCCCTTTCTAAGTGGCTTACTTGATCAAGTAGATGAGGTGCAATCTGAGTGATACTATAGAGTGCTTCTAGCCGGATAGTAGAATTAGGCGAGTGAGTGAGCCTTAATAGTTTCTCCCTAGCGTCCGTAGGCTTCAGGACCCTGATGGAACGGATGACAGCTATTTGAGTCTTTACCTCTGAGTCATCCAATAGCCTGATGAGTTGGTCAGTAATATCAGAGTCCGCTGGTATTTTTGCGGCTGTTCTAGCCGCTGAAGCTTTTACAAATGACGAGCTATCTCGAAGCCCCAACAAAACTGCTTGTTTGGCAACTGAAGGCTTAGATCTGCGAGAAGCAGTAATGAGTCTTCCTTTGACCTTCGGCGATGGTTCTTTGGCGATTAGGTCGAGTAGGGCGTCCTCATATTGACCGTTTGTTCGAGACATTGCTTCTACCAAAGCCTCTCTTACTTCAGGTGTATTTTTCTGTTCAGCTAAACGATACAGTAGGACCGCTGTAGATTCTGGATCTTTGAATCTGTTATCTATAAACCGAAATTTTCTTGCCCTTGTCTTTCGAGGTTGAAGGTTGAGAAGGTGTTGGTAGGCATCTGGTTGTTCCATTTGATATCTTTGTAACTCGGAATGCATCCTAGATTTCCAGCTATTCGAAAGCTGTTTATCATCATTGAGGTCTGTACGGGTTTCTACCATTCGAGGCTCAGTGATTCCTGCATTCGAATGTATATCTGCACTTGGGTTGAACGGTTGATCTTGGGCTTTATCTGATTTATCTGGCTCACAAGCTGTGACAGCTAACAATACAATAGAGCCTAGGAAGCGGTGCTTTGCCAAGCATTGGTATCTCAAATCGGACTCCTCATTCATTCCGAGAATGGCGATGACAAGATCTCATCCACCTGTGCGGATTAGGTTCTCGGTACTCCACTATTCTGCATTGGTGTTCGTTTTACATTAGTGCCGCAATGGATCTCACCCATCCCCATATGATAGACTGTCCAGTCATCTACAAAATGCAGATCTAAGTCAGATGGTAGCTTTTCAGTTAAGTCTTTTATGAACGGATCGCTAGCCTGGTCTGTTAGCTCAGCTCGGATAAAAGGATCCGGAATAAAGAGGTTTGTCGCCCCCTCCTCATCATCTGCTACTACAAGATTAACCATTCCTGGTATCAATGCACCATGAGCCCCATCACCACATAATTCATCTTCAAAGAGACTGGGGACTTTTATTATATCTGTATCATCAAGCCCTAGTTCTTTTTTAAATGTTCCGACGATTTGATCCAAGATATTTTCTTGTAAATTCTCGTTGAGGGTTCGTAGAGCTTGATCGTCCAGAATAGCTTCGACATTCTCATAACCAAAGTCACGAGCATACTGAGGTAGCATGGTATCTGCCGACATAGCTTCTAATAGTTTATAGGCTTCATTTATATCAGAAATTAGGAGCTTGAATCCTTTAGGGGAGTTTGTATCAGGAACAAATGTAGAAAACTCGTCAACGTGTCCTACACATAGCCAACTGGTATCTATGGCAAAAGGCTTTTGGACAACTTGGGCACTTAAGGCTTCAGCGAGTAACTCACTCAAGCTTTCAGAAGGGTTGTCGTTGGCACCATAGTAAATCCTGCCAAAAGGATAATTGACACCATCAACAGTAACTGGAGGGCTTGCCTCTAGATTGCCAAAAGAGTCGAAGGTAGTCGCTGTTGAAGGTAGACCCCAGGTGCGGACAACAGTTTGCTTAGTCGATATATCTTTTGCTAGGGGAGCAAGCCCTCGGTCTCGGATAGAATCAACAATAATATCTTGCCTCTTACCACTAGGGTCGATACTAGTGGCGAATTCAATCTCATCTTGAACCCACACATCGTCTTGATAGCGTGTGCCAGAAAGAGGTGTGAACTTAGTCTTTAAAACACTCTTATATGCCTCGATGAGTGCTTCGTTGCCCTCAGTTTCCAGTGCATAGACATGTTCAGATGGTTGAAGGTGGTGGTTTAGAATTAAGGGTGCCGAGCGAAGAGTCAAGCTTCCCTTGCCAATAGATTCACCATTTGCATTCAGGTGGCTTATGCTAATCACTTCCTTGGTATTGAATTCTCCAAATTCAACGTCAATTCCGCCGATCTCATCGTATTTGATGGAATGAGATGGTTTCGATCCTTTTCCCAGTATTAAAGTTCCATTCTTCCAGACCCTAATACTAGGGTCAGTAGACTCTAGTTTCAATTCCAATAGATGATCAGTTTCGATGAGCGACAGCTGATCAGGAGTTAGTTCCCAGCGAACCAGTTCATCTTCGGCTTCTGTGATCGGGTTCTCGAAGTCGATGCCACCTCCACTATCGTTGTCTAGGTTAGCCAAACCAATCAGTTCAACAGAAAATTCTATCCCCTTAGGAAGAAGGGGAGCTTGGCTTTGCTCCTGTTTGCCTCTGTTGTCGACAAAAGTGTTATCACAACTTAGTAATAGAGGAATTAGCACTAGTACATCGAGAGCCGCTCGCATTGCTTTCATCGTGGTCTCCTCACAGCAAAGGCGTATACCAAATTGAAGAGCAAGTGCTGAGCCATGGATTTTTGACAATGAATTAGAGATATTGGCGGATGGGTGTCCTAACATTAGGTAAACATAGTAACAGGCTTGAAGGAAACTTTGTAGGTTTAATGCTTTAGATTTACTGGGTTAATTGAGATCTTTTGGCACCGGCCATGCTGTGCAATTCACTGAAAATAAGCAATGAACTTATAAGTAGTGATTCTTAAACTTAATGTTCGATTTTGATCGAAATCAGAATTTTGCCTTGAGTCCAACTAGAAACGTTCTTTTAGCTTGTGGAATCAATGAGTTTCTGAAGCCAGCGGCTGGTTGGCTCCTATTGATTCCTGAGTCAGCTTGTTCACCACCTGGATGATAATATTCGTTATCAAAAACGTTTTGCACCTTTAAAGTCAATGAGTACTCTTTGGTGGGTCTATAGGCAAGTGTTGTATCGAAATTCAAATAGCCTTCAAGCTCTTCATTATCACGCCTCAACGGGTTTCTCAAATAGAGGTCTCTAGATGAAACAAAGTTTAAGGCATAATTCATCTGAGATTCACCAATAGAAATTCCACTTTTGATCGGGAAACTTGAGAAAAATCTGTTTTCAATTGATCAGGGGTGGGGTCTCGATACGCTGCTAGTTTTTGATCCGAACTTAGCACTCAACTAGAAATCAGAACGCACACCACCATTCCCAATGATATCAGGATAGCAGAAGAGTAGCTTGTTTTATAGGTTCAAGTGAATCCGTAGATCGCCATAGCTGAGACCGGAGGTTCACCCTTGAGTCCTCGAAGTCTTGGGTAATTCTATGAAATCAGGAGATTATCGCAGATCAGGCTATGAGAGGGAAATCGATTTTTGAATTTCTACTGGTGAAAGTAACTACTAAGGGCCTATCAAGACAGTCCAGATTAGTGACATCTATATCGAGCTAGTAGTCTCATGTAGTACAACATCAGCAAATAGCAATCTAGGAGCTTCGATATCAATTGAAAATTCCCAATTGCCTTGGTTATTGGGTTTCTTAAGCGCTATACTAATACATGAGTCATGACTCTCAACATATGATTTTACTGAGTTTAAACCTACGCCACGCCCCGAAATTTCGGAGATCTTATTCGCAGTGGATAGACCCGCCGAAAAAACTATATCTGCTATTTGACTGCTTGTGTTACCATTCTTCGGCAGAAGACCTTTCTCTATTCCCATTTTCTCAAGCTTTTTTAGGTCTAAACCTTTTCCATCATCACTGATCGAGATTACAATACTTTCTTTGTCAGTTCGTTCCTCGACTCTAATGAATATCTGGCCATTAGCTGGTTTGGATAGATCCTCTCGGATTGCCCTCTTTTCTATCCCATGATCAATTGAATTTCTTAACAAATGAGTTAGAATATTGGTGAAGAAAATAGAAATATTAGTGTCCATATATAGATTACCCGTCAATCGAAGACTTGGAATCTCTTTTCCTAATTCATGGGCTATGGAGATTAGCATCTCTTTTAGATCAGATAAAACATCTGCTAGAGATACGCTTCTCATTCTTTCTAATTCCAATAGCAGCTGGAGCTTTTTACTTTCGTTAAATTGTTTCTTTTCGTCGAGAATATCTAAGATTTCTTCAATCGTTTGATTGCTGATTGAGTATTGATTAGATGGTCGAGTTAGCCTATTCAAAGTGACATTATTTATACTTTCATATTTTTTTATTGTATCGATAACTCTACTAAACTTATTAAGTAATTCATGCCGTCCGAATTCTTCATTCTTTTCCAGAATATCCTCAAAAACATGGACCTGGGTAGCTAGGTACCGCAAGTTCAGAGATCTGGCATTTCCCTTTATAGTATGCACGTTAATGAAGATCTCCCGATGAAGGCTTGTAGCATCAAGATCACCGCTGTCGATGAAGTCAAGAGATTTTTTTACTAGGAACCTAGTGGATGTAAAGAATTTTTCGCACAGTTCTGGATCAGTATCTACTAGCTCCAAACAGATCGCTGCTTCTATCTCTTGTCTCTTGATTGTTAATTCCATCGCTCTACTATCAGTCACATCACGCAAGCTCACAAGAATCTTATGAATACTTTCATCTTTTTTAACTGGTATCCAGTCGACTTCTAGTACTTTTTGATTGTCATTAACTTCAATCTCGATTTCCCTTGGTAGATTATGCGAATTCAGCTCAAAGTTAAGATCATCAGCACCAAGGGAGGATGATAGGCAGGTTATGATAATGTTTATTTGGTCTTTATCTAGGGTCGATTTTCTTAGCAGAATATCATTAATGGACTTGGACTCTAGTTTGTCCTGATCGACTATCGATTCCAGTTTAGCAGAGTAGCCATTTTCCACATGAAGCTTAACAGGATCCGAAACTGTAAAAAGGCCTTGAGGAATACTGTCGTGAATTACTCTAATTTCAGCTGTTTTTTCATTAACAAGATCCTCCATATGATTTGCAAAGGTCATAATCTGTTTATTCTTAGATCTTAGTGTGTCTGCTAATATTCGTATTTTCGTCCCCATAGAAACTGATAGTAAAATCAACTCAAGAGCCGAGCCAAGTTGAATCGAAAACCAAGTTGAGATCACTTTAGGTATTATTGCAAAAGATTCGAATACCTTCGCAAAGCTTCCAATAAATAGAGCCAAAAATGCGACGGCAAAGGTATAGCCTTCTATATACCCATTACGTATCGCCAAAGCTGTCATTACTGTCAATGTCACAAGAGCAAATATGGTTGCAACAAGTGAAGAGTAGACCATGAACTTAGAGGGCAGGAAAATCGAGCCCAACATATTGAAAATCCAGATGGAGTAGAATACCTTAAAATTGGTAATCAACTTTCCTGATATAAACCTCTTTACACCGAGAAACTTCTTGGCAAACAGTTGCCCCATTAATGAAGTAACTGCTAGTGAACCGAAAACATGAACCTGATAGGATTCGACTACATTTTGTACTGGATAGTAGACCCCTTTTAGGAATAGGCATAAATGGGCTAGAGAAGCTACATATAAACAATAATAGAGATATACAGAGTCTCGTGTGAAGACATATATAAATAGATTATAGAGAAATAATGAAACAATGATCCCAGCATATCCAGAATCAATGTAGGCGTTTAACTCAAGCTGTGCTTCAAGATCAAGCTTCTTTACAAACGAGAAATTTGCAGTGTGGGGCTCGTAGGAGGTGTCAACTCGAATGTAGAAATCATAGATGCTTCTGCTTTTTAGTTCTAGCGGAAATGCAATCACCGTTCCATTTTTTAGCGTAAATGAGTTACTACTAGGAAAGGCGATACTATCTCTGAACTGTGAAACTATTTTGCCATCTTCATCGAATATCCAAACTCTTGCATCAAAGTAGTATCCAGACAGCTTTAGCATGAGGTTTTCCGTAATGATTTTAGGAACTTCGGCTTTGAAGTGATACCAATGAAAGTTAGGTGTGTTACCAAAATTTAAGCTATGATGTGCGAGGCTTTCAAACTCCTGTGATTTATACTTCTTAACTATATCTTGAATACCAAGCCTATCGACATATTTTGCATCAAGGTGATCAATAAATGTTTGAAAAGGCTCACTTTTTTTATTTCTAAGAGCCCTGTGGAGTTCCTCATCATCAAATATTGTTGTTCCATCATAAGACTCAATAAACACCGAAAGGTACTTTGATTCTATCGTGCTGGTGCTATCAACTATTGAAGGTCGAACCAAATCTGCCGCGTTACAAGGTGTGGAATCCATTATCAAAGGAAAATAGAGGCAATGAACTAGGAAAAGACTTTTGATAATATGTTTCACTACTACTACTTTATGATTTACTTAGATGAGGTCCCATAACTGCCTGAATAAGATGTCATAGTTGCTAGTTGAAGCATGCCTGAGAAACATCGATTTAACGAAGAGTGAGTTTCTCACTCGTTCATCATGCATTAAAGTTAATGTTCGATTTTGATCGAAATCAGAATTTTGCCTTGAGTCCAACTAGAAACGTTCTTTTAGCTTGTGGAATCAATGAGTTTCTGAAGCCAGCGGCTGGTTGGCTCCTATTGATTCCTGAGTCAGCTTGTTCACCACCTGGATGATAATATTCGTTATCAAAAACGTTTTGCACCTTTAAAGTCAATGAGTACTCTTTGGTGGGTCTATAGGCAAGTGTTGTATCGAAATTCAAATAGCCTTCAAGCTCTTCATTATCACGCCTCAACGGGTTTCTCAAATAGAGGTCTCTAGATGAAACAAAGTTTAAGGCATAATTCATGTTGAAGTGGTTTGCAGTAGGCAAGTTCAAAATTATATTTGCCTTATGAGGAGCAATGTCACCAAGGTCTACCATACTGTCACTGTCGACCCAACCAGCCCCTTCTTCTGTGGATGCGTTATCACCCTTGACAAAAGTGCCATGATCATAGGTAATGCTGGACTTTGAAATCGTATATGTGTAGTTAAAATCGACTTCCGCTTCTCTACTAGACAAGGGGCTTAAGAAAGAATAGTTTAGCTTATATTCGAGCCCCAAAATCTCTCTTTCACCCGCATTCTCTGCCTCTTCCTTGACAACATCTTTATAAGTCGAGAAAAACGAACCTACCTCATGGAATACCTTACCAAATACGTGAGTGAGCACGAGTTCTGCATTCTGGACTTTCTCTGGTTTAAGATCTTCATTTCCTGCTCGACCGTTCCAGCCACCATATACCTGCAGAGGAGCAGGTTCTTGAAAGGCCGTACCCAAAATAAATTTGACTGCCATTGTTTTCTCCGGTTTATAGATCACCGAAAACCTTGGATTTGTGCTAGCCCCATAGGATGTGTTTTCGTCATATCGAATTCCGGTGTTGTAGGTCCAGTTTTCATTTGGTTTATATATAGCGAGTGCATAGATACCAGCATCAGTTGTGTATGTTCGGTTACTTGATCCGGAGTGGGTCCAAGGGTCAGGGATTGGCGTTGAAACAACTTCGGAGTCCTCGGCTGACTGAACGCTATCACCGCAATTAACTCCAAGAACTGTTTTTGTTCCGTTGTTTGCAGCTGGTATCGGGTTCCCTTCCGAATCGTTGGTGCACCAGTAACCGGGTATGATGTACGCTTTCTGTAAGTTCTTTCGCTCAACTTTTACTCCACCTAGTAAAGTCAGGCTTGATGAAAGATTTGTTTCGAAATCTTGAGTTAAGAGAGCTGCCCAGCTATCGGATCTCCAGTGAGTTAACGTTATGCCTTTATATGCGTCTTCACTTCCTTCTTGAGACGGGTGATAGTATGCTTCAGCCCAGTCTCCATATGTTGAGCTTTCTCTGTATTGAAGGAATGTCTTCGAATTGAAGCTGCTGCCAGTGAAGTTATACTTGGTGAATATTCTAGAGGACCCTCCTCCCCAAGGAGTATTTGCTTGTGCTTTTACTGATGAGTAAAATGGTCCGTAAGCCTGTTGCCGATCTCTATATTCGACACCCATGGAAAACCCACCGGACTCAACGGCGATTGAGATATATTTATTCTCTTTAGGGTTGATGCTATCGCCAATATTGCCGGTGAAAGAGTTGGACGGATGATCAACAATCGGGCCCCACACGTCTCTATTATCATAGAAGCCAGTGTAGGATTTTTCGTCCCAAGTCCAATCAAAGCCCTCACTTCGATAGTATTTACCATCTATCGAGTAGGCTATGGTACCCAGATTCCCAGAGGATCGTGCATCTAGGATATTGGTGTTTTTCGTGCCAAAAGATATCTTTGCATAGTTTTCTAGTTCACCCTGCGCGAGATTAGAGGGCTTTTTGCTTATAAAGTTGATAATTCCAAGAAATGCGTTTGGTCCGTATACTGCAGATGTAGGACCATAGAGTATCTCAATTCTACTAAAGCTTTCAATCGGTAGAATATGATTTATATCGGGGTTATGTGTCCATAGGTTATTGATGGTCTGTCCATCAATCATGACGAGGGTTCTTTGTAGAAAAGGGGTTCTGTAACCACGCTGGTAGGCAATGTCCCATGCAGATGTTCCTATAACATCGAAACCAGGGAGATCAGATAGTATCTCCATCAGGTTTTCATAACCTCGATTTATGATGTCATCTTCAGTAATAACTATTATCGACGCAGGTGCGTCCATGATGGATTCTTTGTTCGATGAAGCTGTTTCGACCTCAAGGCTAAGGATATCACTCAACGACATGTCTATAGATGCACTATCGGCAAGAGATTTTAGAGGGTTGATAAGTATTATTATCAAAGCGATGTATTTCATCGACTGCTCCGCTAAGAAGGATGAGTGACATTGATAAGTTTATCAACTTAGTGGTTCAGCGGTATAAGTTTTTTTACTGATTTTGAAACTTATTGGAAACTTAATGGGACTTGCATGTTGGGTCAGGATGAGAAGTTGCCCGCTCAAACTGCTTACAGATCCGTAGGTTGAGCACACGGCTCACACGACTTAAGTTAGCTCCCTACGCACCACATTCCAAATTCCCCCTCCCGCGAATCAAGATGAACAAAAGTCGGATAGATTCCTATCCCCTTAAACCCCAACAGATAAGCCTTAGAGATAAGACTCATGATCTCATTATCAGACCATCCCCGCGTTGAAATGTCGGTCGCCTTACCAAGGATGTGCTGCGATTTTTGAGAGCTTCCAGCTAGGGTTCTATTATAAGCCAGACAGCGAAACCAGCTATTGATCTTAAAGGGCTTGCCGATGATGTCGCGAAGGGCTTGCATCTTGAACAAATAACGGTTATCAATTCTGGCTTCGCAGTTGCCACACGGACACGAGATCTCTTCTAGCTTGAAGTTATCAGTTAAGTTCTCACGTTTTTCTTCGATGGGTATACTCCTGGCTAGGGACCCTTTGGGGCCCCAATATCATGTTTAGTAATTTTTCAGAAGAAGTTGTTTATCATTTAACCGGGATTCGGCTGCAAACATACTCGATGCTAAGCCTTTCGTTTCTACATTGGCTAGATTCACTGAATGAGCATTCGCCGTAGTTCCTATTGGAGCTGACCGTGAGCAAGAAGGGCTTGAAGTTTCTGCTTTGCGATCCGCAGAATGCCCAGAGAAGTTGCTCTCTTTCTCCACAAAAGAATCTAATCTTGCCAGTACTTCCTATGCATGTGGTCGGAGAACCAACTTGTTTATAGGCCTTTAGGGAAACTAGATCAGCCAGAGCTTCGGTACATTTCGGATAAATCGAAGACCTCGGACACAACTTTCACCGGCTGGTCCAGTGTCACCCTTATCCCCTTTATCACCCTTTTTACCGGGCAGACCCCACTCGCCCTTTTTGCCGGGAATGCCCTGGTCACCTTTATCCCCTTTATCTCCCTTATCGCCTTTAGGGCCTGTGGGACCGGCAGGACCTTGAGCACCCTTTGGTCCTTTCGACCCTGGAGCTCCAGGATCCCCCTTGTCACCTTTTGGACCCTTGGGACCCGTGATCTCGCTAAGGTTGATTGAAGTGGAACCACATCTAATTTTTCGGGCTGACATATCGAAGTAGCAGCTATCACCTTTGTCACCTTTCGGACCTTTCGATCCGGCACCACCACTTGGTCCAGCTGGTCCCTGGGGCCCTACTTTGCCCTGTGGTCCGGGATCACCTTTGGCTCCGGTGTCACCTTTATCACCCTTTTCTCCCTTTGGCCCTTGTGGTCCCTGAGCTCCGGCTGGTCCTCTGGGACCTTGTTTCCCTTGGGGACCCTTAAGGGAAGAGAGTAAAACCTCTGTAGTCCCGCAGCTAATGCGATCGGCGAGTACTTTACAAGGCTCGGCATCACGTCCAGGATTTCCCTTGGGGCCAGTATTGCCTTTGTCGCCCTTCTCGCCTTTAAGGTTTCCGATATTACCAAGCCAATCCCCTTGGCTATTAACGATGGGACTTTCACCGATGTAAAGGGAGCGCATGTTCACATCTCCCAGTAGATTGATGCGGCCTGTATCGGGATCAATGATCACGACAGCCGGGCAGTCATCGCCATTTGTGCATTCTCTCATGTCGCTTGGCTTTCGCCTGACTACAACCCCCTCGCCAGGATAGTAGTTGACGATATCAGAGTACTCGCCAAGGCTTCTCCCTCCTTCGATGTAGCCCGAGTCTTTTGGAAAATCACTTCCAAGTGCTGCTGTCGATAGCAGCGTTAATCCAATTAGTTTTTTCATTCGCTAGTCCTTTCAAGTTCGACTTTAGAAATATATCCGCTCGCATTAAGCGTGTGGGTTACTTTTGTAATGAGCCAGGTGCCATCAACATCAGGCCGTACGCCAGATATCTCAGCCTTTCGCTCAGCGAAAAGCTCTTGGTTTCCTGTCACTGTTAGGGTTAGCCTTGAGCTTTCCCGCTCAAGCTTTTTTAGTTTGGAGGCTGCAATACTCTTTGCCATGGCCTTATCAGTCATAAGAAAGTCGATTTCAAAGACGCTCTCATCCGCCCCTTCAAGGACTTCCTTTCGTTCGGCTAGCCGTTCATCCCAGTAGAAGGCTTTAACGCCCGTATAAGCCTTTTCTGTGGAAGTGCTCAGCGAATAATCTTTGACTCGGCTGATCGTTATGGGTTCGATCTTTCGGCCAGATGCCGTTTCTGATTCCCCTTTTTTGATGAGGATGAGCCTATCTTCAAAGGGCTTATAGACCCCGTCATAGATCTCAGCGATTCGGCTTAGAAATGAGCTATCACTTTCATGCTGGTCGATGTGTTTGATCTTTATGCCATCAAAGTAGCTTGAAACCGCTGCCGTAAGGCCATTCTCCGCTGCGATCTCGCGAGCTATATCGCCGATGCTTTGATTGTTCCAAGACCTCTCCTTTTTGCTAAGAAGGCTCTTTGCTCCAGCGATGGCTGTGGCAGTGAGTTTAAGCTGACTAGGATAGCCCTTAGCCTCGATAGGCTTTAGGGTGAACCGCCCCATCTCAATGAGGACTTCTTCATAGCCAAGAGCCACCTTAAGGGTATCGCCAGCCCGTGGCCGCTCGATAAGCTCTGGCTCATCCGAAAGGACCAGGGAGCAGGCATCGCTCATGCCCCCTGATTCATCGGTGATGGTAAGCTCAATAAGCCGTGATCTGATTTCTGGAGTGATATCGCCCCTTGGCGATTCAATGCGGTAGCTTGCTTTCAAGTAAATAGCCTCACAATCTTTTTCTTCTGAGTTGCTTGTTTAAGGTCTGGAAGGAGAAGGTAATCTACCCCTTGGCCTAGCTCGTATCTGCCGCGGGGAAAAAGCCCTAAGATCTTTTGGTTGGCGCGGAGGACCTCTTCAAAGGCTCCCGCGGTAAAGCCATACTCCTCATAAATAAGGGCATCGATCTCATCGCCGTCTTTTAGGCGGTAGAGCTTAGCCATAGCGTTTGATCTCGATCTGAAACTCAATCTTTCTCGGCGAGCCATCCGGTAGAAAATGAGTCCTCGTTTCCTTGATGGATAGAATGATCCAAAGGCCCATATTCTCGCCTACCTTCTTATTGGTGTAGATAAGGCGGTGTGGCTCTCCCATCCCTGCCTTTTCTCTAAGCCGCTCCATGGGTTCCATGCCGCCTCTGTGGAAGGGGTAGTAGGCGCCTGAAATAGTGAACCTATCCTCACCGGGACCTAGGTATTGATAGCGGGGCGCTTCGCCAAAGATCTCAAGAGACTTCCAGCGAAAATCGCTGCTCCGGCTGAGCTTTGAAAAGGGTGCCGTATCTGCCTCAAAAACAAAGTCGCCGAGCTTTAAAAGGTAGGTCTTTCTAATAATGGGAAGCGCCATCTACACCCCCACCGGATCAAAGAGGGGATAGTTGCCTGAGTTCTTGAAAAGATTAAGGGTCTCTTCTTTGATCTTTCTTGCTGCGACTTCCGGGCGTTCAGCCTCATTCACGTTGATGGTCTGATTGATGACAGGGCCTTGGCTTTGCCTTGGCTTTAGGTCGGGAATTCTAAGATCGACTCCTTGGTCAAGACCAAGCATATTGATGGCAAAGCTCCCCCAGGGATGAATTGAGCGAGGTCTAGGAGCTTATTTGCGACCGAGTTGATGAGCTCAATATTTTCGTTCCAAAACTCCTTCAGCTGCTCAGCAATCTTATCGATCATTTCGCTCAGTTCATCCCAGTAGCTGATGACAAGGACGATGCCCGTGATGATGGCGCCGAATATATTAGCCCTACTTGCAGCGTTGAAGATCCGTTGGGCGATGGTTGCCCCTTGGATGGCCTTTTTAAGGCCGAGCTTTACGATCTCGTAAGCAAGAGCCGCAGTCCTGGCACTAAGAAAGGCTGCTGCGCCAATGCCTAGAGCCCTCACAAGCTCGGTGTTTTTTTCCACAAACCGTGTTAGATCAAGGGCAGTGTCTGCAATTTTACTTGCGATTTCAGCGATTGCCGGAAGGAAAACCGATCCGATGGCAATCGCCGTTTCGCTGGCAGCAACCCCGACCCGCTTTAGAGCAAGGCTTGTCTTGCCGTTCCTCTCAATCGCAAGGTCTTCTGCCGACTTGACCTTATCTAGCTCTCCTAGAAAGTCGTCAAACCCCTCACCCTCAAAGCGGCTCGTCAGTTTAACGATCGCCCCTTGGTCGGTGATGCCAAGTTTACTTAACCTTTTCTCTAGCTGTTTCCGATTAAGACCTCTTAGTCCTTCGATGAAGCCAGAAATTAACTTCTTTCCAGAGGCCCCCTGATCTATCGTCATGGCATCGGCTAACTCAGGACCTAGATTTTTAAGCTCACGGATGAGCTGCCGATAGGCTGGCGCAAGCTCAAGGACGGCAATCTTTTCTTGAAGCTGTCCCCGGCCAGCCTGTTTTATAAGTTCTGAAGCTCCAGCTGCAGCTTCCTCGCCAAAGATCTTTTTGATGTAGCCAAGCTTGGCGCCATCTCCCATGTCTTCAGTCTTCTTGAAAATGTCTTGAAGGACATCAGCCATGGGCCGAAGATCCCCCGTCACAAGGTCTTTGGCTGTGACGCCCAGCATATCAAGGGCCTCTCTTGCCATCTTGGGCGGTGCTGCAAGCCGTGTCGTCATGGCCCTAAGAGCGGTACCAGCCATAGAGCCCTGAATACCAACGTCTCCTAAAAGGCCTGCCGCCGCAGCCACTTCTTCAAGGGAGGCCGAGACGGTAGAGCCAATGGGCGCCACATACTTCATGGTCTCGCCCAGCATCTCTAGGTCAACGTTGGATGAGGTCATCGTCGCCGATAGGGTATTCGCTGCTCGCGCCATCTCTTCAGCAGGAAGGCTGAAGCCTGAAAGAATGTTTGACGATATTTCAGCTGTCTGGGCGAGCTCCATCCTACCGGCCGCGGCGAGGTCTAAGACACCTTTGATAGAGGCATTGATCTTTTCAGGACTAAAGCCAGCCATCCCAAGAAAGGCCCCAGCATCAGCGATTTCTCCCGCTCTAAATAGGGCCGCCTTTGAGCGGGTGAGCTCTTCGATCTTTGTCTTAAAAGAGGCCATCTGCTTTTCGTCTGCGCTGGTCACAGCGGCAACATTGGCCATCTTATCTTCAAAGCTTATGGCTGGAAC